>DAIQMM010000011.1:0-10529 GCA_036788915.1 Nanosynbacter sp.
GCGTTAGCTTATTCATTAGTATAACACTATAATTGGCTATGTGGTATACTATCTGTAATCATGATAAAGCATTTTTCTAAAAAAATATATCAATTATGTTCTGGTGTGAATATGACTGTGGTGCTGTGGACGTTTGTAATTTCTCTAGCACTTATTTTAATTCTATATAGTTTCATGGCAACACCAATTGCTGATGTTTGGTACTATTACAATAAATACACTGATTCAATCGGAAATGGTGGAGTAGTTAATTACGTCTGGGAGTCACTTAATCACACAGGACGAGTTTTGCAATGGATAATCGTATATGTTGGTTTTTTATTATTCAAAATGCACGCAGTAAAGATTGTGCCGATTCTATTATTGCTCGCCTTATTTGGCGCATTGTTTTGGCTTTTTAAGCAGACGAGGCTGTTTAAGGGGGAGCAAGAAAATATACGCACAGCAGGAGTGAGCTTATTAATTACTGCGTCATCAATCATGTTGCTGCCAAGTTTTTTTGACACGTTGCTATGGCTAGATGCTGCCGCTGTATATTTGGGGAGTTTGGTTATGCTGGTTTTGGATTTTAATTTTTTATACATCCTCCTTTTTAAGAAGCCTGTGTTTATTGCAAAAATTGGTATGATTATTGTTATGGCACTTGGTCAGACACTGAGTGAGCCAATGTCGGCACTCATGATTGGACTTACACTATTGGGTGTTGTTACTATGCTTATTCGAAAAGATAAGCGGCGGGCAATAACCTTAATTATATCACTTGGTTCATTAATTGCTGGTTTTGCTTTATTATACTTCTCCCCAGGCTCGACCAATCGGCGCGCTGTGGCAATGCCAGGCTTTGATTCTGAGTGGGTATTTGTCAGCTCGTTGCATAGTTTCTTTAATATGATTGCAGAATGGAAGTGGTGGGTTATGCTTATGCCGATAATTATTATTATCACCATGATGTTTGTTAATGTAAAACAAATTAAGCTGAGGTCGAGAAATGTACTATTCGTTGCTCTTGGTGTCGTCGCTGTAACCACATACCCTATCTTTGTTATAAATAACTATAGTCAAAATTACGTACCACACCGAGTTATGACATTACCCGTGTTTGGTATTATTATTGCCTGTGTTATACTCGGAGTATTTTTAGCACAAATTAGTACTAAATTTCTCGGAAAATATCGTCATCTTGTTTCTATGGTGTGTGTTGCCTGGATTATTATATGCACTCCGTTAATAATTCTCATGAGTGTACGTAATATGGAAAAGTTGTCACTACGTGAAAAATTTGTCCAAACTCGTAATTTACAGGTTGATGCACAGGTTCGTGATGGGGCATATCCTATTCATATTATGGTAGCCCCAAATCTTTTGAGGAGTAATGCTGAGGATTTTACCTATGATGATGGTCCATACAGTAAGGGCGGTCGCGGCTGGGTAGTAAACTCATACCTTAAATTTAAGGGCATAGACGAAAGTCTACCAAAAGAAGCTATCGACTTAATGAATCCACCAGAATTTTATCGATAAGGCTGGTTTTTGCGTATACGGCTGTTGATGTGGCCAAATAATGATCAAAGATAATAATAGTAAGAGTGATTATAATGATATATAATAGAGAGGTGATATGCGCAAGAACAGCACTGCCATATTCAAGACTGTTTTAGTATTTGCTGACGTTTTAGCGGTGATTATATCATTTGCCCTGGCATATTATTACCGGATTCATTATGATGCCAGGCCGTATTATTTTCATCCGAGTACGGCTAATTTTCTGTTGCTCGCGGTAACAATGTTGCCGATCTGGCTTAGTGTCAATCTATTGTCTGGCCTATATGCACGAGAAATTTTTACGTATCGTCCGCGTGAGTATGGTCGCATTCTTCTTGTTTCGCTCGTCAGTGTGATGGCGATGATTTCTTATGAGTTCTTTACTGGCGAAGACATTTTCCCAGTTCGAATTATCGCCGTCTATTTTGTGGCAATTAATTTTATATTGATGGTGCTGGGTCGGGAGATTGTTCGTTTTCTTAATAGACTATTATTAAACTCTGGTGTTGGCCGCCAGAAGGTGTTGATTATTGGCAATTCTAGTCGAACGGCCGAGCTGGCACAGTTCTTCGTTGACAATGTGGGTTATGGCTATGATGTTGCTGGCGTGGTGGCGAAGATGCAGTTTTTGCCGAATCGAACTTCGTATAAAGTATTTCCAAAATTGAAAGATGCACTTATTGAGGCAAAACCAGAAGTTCTAATTCAAACTGATGTCGCACAGTCTGAAGATATTTATAGTTATGCGATTGAGAATCATCTGTCGTATGCCTTTGTACCTCAGCAGGATCGGTTATTGTCGCAGTTAAATAGCGTCGAGATCGTTGGCGGTTTGCCAGTTATTGATGTGCGAGTAACGAAATTATTTGGCCTTGGTCGTTTTTGGAAAAGGGCGATGGATATTGTGCTGGGCGTGATCGGTCTAGTCGTTGCTTCGCCGATAATGCTGTTGATGGTGGTGATTATGAAGATTTCTGAGCCAAAAGGAAAAATATTCTTTAGGCAGACAAGACTCACTCGGCATGACAAGGAGTTTCAGATTTTTAAGTTTCGCTCAAATAAAATTGCCTATAATGGACTGAGTCCTGAGGAGGCGTTTAAGAAAATGGGGCGACCTGAGCTGATTAAGCAATATCGGGAAAATGGTGATCAGTTGGAAAATGATCCGCGAATTACGGCAATTGGCAGATTTATGCGGGCGACCTCAATTGACGAACTGCCGCAGCTGATCAATGTTATTAAGGGCGATATTTCATTAGTCGGCCCACGAGCTTTGGTGCCACAGGAGATTAATCAATATAAGCGAAAGAGCACTATTCTGGCGGTAAAGTCTGGTTTGACGGGTCTAGCTCAGGTTATGGGGCGGCGAGACATTAGTTTTGAAGAGCGTCGCCGACTTGATATATATTATGTTCAAAATTGGTCTCTACTACTTGACGTGCAGATTTTATTTAAGACGGTTATGTCGGTTTTGTTTCGGCGGGGGGCAAAATAGTGGCAAAAAACTCAGCTTGGCTAAAGGGTAAAAAAGTCGCAATCGTAACTGATTGGCTGACGACTTATGGCGGTGCAGAGAAAGTTACGAAGACAGTGTCGGATATGTTTCCTGACGCACCAATCTTTACATCGCAATATTCAGAGCGGGAAATCGACTGGTTTCGTGGTCGTGATGTAAGAACAGGTTGGCTTAATATTTTTCCAGCAAAATTACGCAAGATTCTTGGGGTTTTTAGATTATGGTACTTCTCACGACTTGATTTGAGTGAATTTGACGTGATTATTTCTATCGCTATAGGCGAATCTAAAGGAGTAAAAACGTCGCCTGGGCAGCTCCATGTTAGTTACTTGCAAGGTCCACCAGTTCAGTATTATTGGGGTATGTACGATCAGTACATAGAAAATCCAGGTTTTGGTTCATTTAATCCAGTGGTACGATTTTTCTTTCGATTGTTAGTTCGTCCTTTGCGTCAAAAAGATTATACCTTGGCGCAGCGACCAGACATTTTGATCGCTAACTCGACATATTCTGCCAGTGAGATTGAACGCTATTATGATAGAAATGCCGCGGTTGTATTTCCTCCAGTGGAGGTAGATATTTTTCACCCAAGTCAAAAGAAAGGCGATTATTTTATCTCGACTTCGCGTCAAGTGAACTGGAAGCGGTTGGACGTGGCGATTGAGGCATTCTCTAAAACTGGTCAGAAATTGCTACTAGTTGGTGGCGGTGCTGAGCATGATCGATTGGTCGAAATGGCAAAAGGCGTGGAGAATATTGAGTTTATTGAGGTGGTCAAGGATCCAAAACGGCTGGCGGATCTTGTGTCGTCGGCCCGGGGCTTTATTTTTCCGAGTCTTGAGCCTTTTGGGATTGCACCAATTGAAGCTTTAAGTGCGGGCGTGCCAGTTATCGCTTATGGAAAGGGTGGGGCACTTGATTATGTAATTGACGGTGAGAATGGAGTGTTGTTTAAGGAGCAGACTGGTGAAAGTCTAATTGCCGCTCTCGATAAATTTGAAAAAATGCAATTTGACAAGTCGGCCGTGGCTCGTTCGGCACAGCGTTTTTCGACCGCTCATTTCCGTCGGGCGTTCAGTAAAGCCGTCAAGGAGGCAATTCGTGAAAAACATTAGTCGGTGGTACAACACATTGCAAGGCATAAAGCTGAGTTTTAGTGAAAAAATAATACTGCTGGCTCCAATTGTTGTGTGGTTTTCGTATTATCCAAATTTTCATATTGGTCGAGCTGAGGGGCTAAATCTTGAGTTTTCCATGCCGCTCATATATGTTGTAATTTTAGCTACATTTGGGCTTAAAGATATTTGGCAGAACCGCTTTTCTTTGGCAAAAAATCGTGCGGTTTGGCTGAGCGGTAGCTTTGTTGTCTGGAATTTTTTGAGTCTGTTGTGGACAGTCAATCCAGTTCGCGGGTTTTTGAATAGCGGTGTCTGGCTGGTTTTGTGGCTGTGTCTTTTGACACTACTCAGTCTAAAAAATCTGAGAAAAATCACACCTTTTTTGTGGGATATTTTTATTGGCTCGGCATTGATTGTCAGTGTGCTGGCCATTTTGCAAGTTGCGTTCGGAGCGTGGTTTGATTGGGGTTTGTGTGCTGGATGTTTGGCTCGCGGGTTTGGGTTTGTTAGGCCAAGTGTGTTTGCAATTGAGCCGCAATTTTTAGGAAGCTTACTATTGGCACCAATTATCATTCTTTTCCGAGACGTTCTTGGCGGATCGTCTTCTTGGAAAAAGCGGGTAGCTTTAGTGATTATTTTAATGGCATTATACTTAACTTTAAGTCGGGGTGCGTTATTGGCTCTTTTCTTGGCTTTGGCGGTGCTGATCGTCGTTATCTGGCGGCGATATGAGGCTTCTCTTCAGCGGCTTTTATCTGCGACAATTGTGCTCTTGGTAATTAGCTTTGGTGCTGGCATGTTATGGCATGGTATATTCACGCAGCTTAATCCGCGAGTTAATGATGGATTCTATGAGGCGGTGGCAAAATCGGTTAATCAGTTGAGTCTCGGAAAGCTGTCATTGCCAAAATTAAGCCAGGGAGATGTGCAGCCAGTCAATCAAGCACCGCTAACACCCGAGCCGTCACAGAAGGCGTTGTTTGATGGCTATGTCGAGAGGTCGACGAATGAGAGAATGACGTTAAATCAGCTGGCAATTGCTGTGTGGTCGCGGGATTTGTGGACGATGTTGGCGGGAGTTGGTGCTGGTGGTGCTGGACGGGCACTTTATCAATCTCATCAATCAACTGGATCGGAGTTTGAAATTATCCAAAACGAGTATCTGTCAATTTTGCTGGAGATCGGAGTTGTTGGCTTGGTGCTATTTATCGCACTACTGGCTGGTCTTTTTTGCGTCGCACGCCGCACATCGTGGTTGTGGGCGATTATTGTTGGGTTTATAGTCCAGTGGAACTTTTTTAGTGGACTACCAAATGTAATTCATATTTATTTACTAATCGCGGTAATGGTGGCGGTATTACAAAAAAGGAGAGATGATGAAGCCGACAAAGAAGCAGAAGATATTGCTTGATTTTATCGATGGATTTACCAAGGGTCAGGGTTATAGTCCGACGTATCGGGAAATTATGCAGGCGTTAGGCTACAAGTCGGTGTCGACGGTAGCAAAGCATATTGATAATTTGGTGGTGCGTGGCTGGCTGGTTAAGCGTGAAGGTGAGGCTCGATCTTTGGAGGTAGTGTCGGTGGCGACCGCTTGTCCTAAAACAAAGAGTGAATGGTGGCGTGAATTAGAGAAAGAGATTATGAGGCGAGAAGGTTCTGAAGATCCAGTTGCTGTGGAAGAGGTGGGTATATTGCGGCAAGCGTTGGCAATTGTTAAGGCGGAAAGTAAATAGCCTGCTTTACATATTGAGCCAGATACGCTACAATATGTGATGTGTTCGCTTGTGAAAGTGAGCCAATTATTCCGGGGTAGCTCAGCGGTAGAGCGGTTGGCTGTTAACCAATAGGCCGCGGGTTCGAACCCCGCCCCCGGAGCCATGAAAAGACACTTCTATTGGAGGTGTTTTTTCTTTGTTCCTCGAAATACGATTCGGTACAATGCGAAATTCCAAATCAGACTAATGCTGGTGGCGGCTAATTTTGCCATGCTTAAGCCGAGTGTGCTGGTTATCTCGAACAGCTGGATGAGCAGCCATATGACGACTGGTTGTGAAGCTCACAAGCCAGTGAGGGTGATGCAGATGAACTGGACGATTGGCTGGCGAACTTGCGGCATAAGGGACTGATGGCAATCGACCAGGCTTATGGCGACGCTTGGGTACGATTAACCACGCGCGGCGCTAGTTCAGCGAATTTGGCCGGAGGCGCAGGTGCTAGTATACTAAAGAATATGAGATATATCCTGTTGCTTCGAGGAATTAATGTTGGTGGTAAAAACAAAGTCTCGATGAAAGACCTCATGGCAAGCCTCGAAGGTTTGGGGTATCAAAACGTAGTCACGTATATCAATAGCGGTAATGTTATATTTGACACTGATGACGACTTGACGACAATCAAAGAGAAAATTGCTGTCATGTTAGGGCGTTTTCCGTTTACTATCAAACACGTCATTTTGACGAAAGATGAGTATTTAAACGAAGTATCTAATCTGCCAGAGTGGTGGCACCAGCCCCTGGCGCGGAAAGATGTATTATTCTATACCGATGATGTTGACCCTGAGAATATGAAAGATAGGATTAGCCACATGCCGCTTCATGATGAGGTCGTTCATTTCGGCAAAAAGGCGGTGTTTTGGGGTAAATATAATGAGAAGGAATTTTTGCGTACGTCATATCATAAGTTACTAATGAAAGAAAAGTTTTATCCGCTGGTCACCATACGGAATGGGCGAACGTTTGATGTGTTAGGAAATATGCTGAGGTAGGTTAAGTAGATTTACTAGTCCTAAGCGGCGGTGCAATTCGCTCGTGCAGGTCTGGTGGCGTAAACGCCTACTATGCGATATACTGAAACCATAGCAAATGATGACTAAAAGGAGTCGTTATGAGTGATACTTCACCGCTGATATTACACAGACTTACCAAGCGCTTTGGTCATAAATTGGCAGTCAACAATGTGTCGTTGGAGCTGCATGAAGGCGAGGTGTTTGGTTTTCTCGGGCCGAATGGTGCGGGTAAAAGTACAACGATTCGGTCGGTGATGGATTTTTTGAGGCCGACGGATGGCTGGGTAGAGTTGCTGGGCGGACGGAATTCTAAGGAACGAACGGCGCTCCACGACCGGGTTGGGTATCTGGCGGGCGACATCGCGCTATATGAGACTATGACTGGCCGGAAATTGCTGAAGTTTTTGACGCGGACAGGTCGGAAGGTTGATTGGAAGTATGTTGATGAGCTGGCTGAGCGTTTTGAGGCGGTGCTAGATCGACCAATTCGTCAACTTTCCAAAGGTAATCGTCAGAAAATCGGCTTGATTCAAGCTTTTATGCACCGTCCGAAACTGCTGATTTTGGACGAGCCGACCAGCGGGCTAGATCCGCTGATGAAACAAGTATTTTACGATTTGGTGCGCGAAGTTTCTGGTCAAGGCTCGACGGTATTTGTTAGTAGTCATGATCTGGCCGAAGTGCAAAAAATTTGCCACCGCGCTGGCTTTATTCGCGATGGAAAATTGATAGCCATTGAACCTATCGCGACCATGAAACATCTGGCGACTCACCGCTACATTGTGACCTTTGCTAAAAAACCGTCTCTGGCGGCAGCTAAAAAATTACCATCCATCACCGACGTTCAACGTCGCGGCGACGAATACGAATTCACTGTCAAAGGTGACGCGGCAGAGTTTGTTTCATTCATCGCCGAACATAAACCAAAAGTCCTGCACGAATCAGAACTAGAATTGGAAGAATTATTCATGCGGTATTATGAAGGCGAGGAGGTAAAGCGATGATGTGGCAGACGGTGCGGCAAAATTACAGATTGCCGCTGTTTTTGGGCGTTGGAATTAGCGTTGTGGCAGTATTGTTTTCAGCGTTGTTCAATAAATTTAGCGATCAATTAAGTCCATTCATCAATATGATGCCAGCCGGCATGAAAGCGGTAGTTGGTGATTTGGCGATTGGTACTACGCCAGAAGGTTGGCTGAGTATTGAGCTGTTTCCGCTGGTGGCGATGGTCGGGGTGGTGATTACGGCGATTATTTTGGGTGCTGGGGTAATTGGTCGGGAAGAAGATTCGGGCACGCTGGAGTTACTCCTCGCTAGTCGACGAACTCGCGTGACGATTGTACTGCAAAAATATGCGGCGATGGCAGGATTGTTGGCGATTCCTCCCGTGCTATTGTGTATGACTATTGCACTCATCGGTCCGCTGTTTGACTTTCATCCAAAGCTCATGCACGTTGTCGGGGCTTGTGTGAGTTTGTGGTTTTTGGGGCTTAGTTTTGGCAGCCTCACCTTTGTCACTCAGGCAGTAACAGGCAAGCGCGGGCTGGCTGTCGGCGCTGGTAGTCTAATGTTTCTAGCAATGTACGCCCTGTCGATCACCGCCAAGTTGATCGAAAGTTGGAAAGATTACGACGTCTGGTCGCTGATTCATTATTATAATATTCCGGGTACTTTGATGGACGGACTGGACTTAGGAAAATTGGTCGTTTTGGTTTGTGTAAGTTTGGTGGCACTCGGCGTGGCAGTGGTCGGATTTTATCGGCGAGACACAGGGGTGTAATACGGAGACTGTCGTTGTGGTCATAAGTATATGCCACACGAGTCTATCCTAAATGCTATAATTATCCCATGAAAAATCTGTCTAATCACAAGTTACTGACTGATAGAGCGCTGCAATGTGCGGCAGCGGAACTCGGTGTCGACTCTTCCGATTTGCGAGTTACGCCAGTCAGTGGTGGATTTTCACGTAATCGCCGCGCCTTGGTGTCGGCGGGCGATAAGACGATTTTTGTCAAAGAAGTTGATGTTGATTTGTTGCCGGACGATGGCGAACGGGAATTAGCTTGGCTGAAAAAAGACTATGAAGTGACGCGGTTGTTACAGAAACTTCACCCAAAATTTGTTGCTGACTGGATAAAACTGGACGGCGACGGGCACGTGCTGATGACAACCAGTTATACGTCAGCCGACGGCTGGTTGTGGCGGCCGCCAGCGGAAAAATCTGTGGCAGAACGATACATTTTGGCAGTGGTAGCGGCGGTTCGCGAGCTGGAAAAAACAGATCTGCCACATGAGGTGATTGAGGAGCTGCAACTGCAACCATTTGCAGCGGCGGAACTCGGCCTGGATGACGGCATTGACCAGGTTATTGCCGAGGCTGATATTCGCCGTCAGCTGATCGATAATTACCGAATATTATTACCAGAACAATCAGAAGTCAACCAGCGGCGCTGCCAGAAAATGATGGAATTACTGAGTAGGGGTGATGAATTAGTTGATATTTCAGTACGTGCCAAGCAATTTGCCAAGCAGCCAGAGAATTGTTTTAATCATTCCGATGTTCGCAGTGATAATTTGGCGTTTCATCCGCAAACTGGTCAGTTGAAATTGGTTGATTGGAACTGGGCCTCCTATGCGCCTCGGGGGTCTGGTGCGACGGAGTTTTTGATCGACATGGCGCGCCATGGTCATGATGTAACGCCGTGGCTAGATGAACTCAATGCGGAGATGTTGACGGCATTTGTTGGCTTTTTTCTTATCCGCAGCCTCAAGCCGCCGCTTAAGCCGGGCGATAATCTTCGCCAAATGCAGGCACTGTCAGCGGCCACCGCTTATGATTTGTTGGAGCGTACATGACGACCTCTCATCCGCTGATCATTCTCCGCGGTAATTCTGGCTGCGGTAAAACCAGCACGGCACGCCTACTCCAGCGTCAACTAGGCTACGGCACGATGCTGGTGTCGCAGGATGTGGTGCGGCGGGAGATGCTTCGTGTGGAAGACAGTGAAAACAACCTGGCGATTCAGCTGATTTATGATCTATGTATGTACGGAAATAACGTTGGTTATACGGTGATTTTGGAAGGTATTTTGAGTAATAAAAAATATGGCGCGATGCTGCATCGGCTGCTGAATGATTTTCAGGGCGAAAAACTGATTTATTATTTTGACGTATCATTTAAGGAAACGATGCGTCGCCACGCCACCAAGCCAAACGCTCATGAATTTGGCAAAGCGGAGATGCGTCAGTGGTGGAAAGATCAAGATGTTTTGGGTGTCTCGGGCGAGCGGCGAATTGGCGAACAGCTGGCTCAGGCAGAAATTGTTGATATGATTCGCCACGACATCTTGGCGTTATCAGAGGGAGCAAATACTTCCGCATCTCACATGTAAATAATACAATGTATTTTCGTTGACAAACGCTATATATCGGGTGTATATTTTAGATTAAGCACTATATATGGTGTTTTAGAAAATAAATAAAGTGATTTTGCAAAGCTCGCCCCGAGGGGAGGTTCGGGGTGGTTTGACGTGCATTTGACAAGGAGGGGTAATATAGCTAACGC
>DAIQMM010000012.1:0-9793 GCA_036788915.1 Nanosynbacter sp.
GCGTTAGCGACCTCTCTTTTATGGGAATATCTCGAGCTATCCTTGCTTGCTCCAGGTATTGTCGTGAGGTTACGTTGGTATTTTTTGTCAGCCATTTTACTAGATTTATCGTATTCTTTTGTTTATCTCTCATCAAACATACACCACGCAATACTGAAAAATAATAATTTAAATAAACATACTGATTTATCCAACGAATATGAACAAAATCGCGGAAGAAATCTTCACTGCAACTGAAGCCTTAATCGGTGGGTTGACGTACCAAATCTTGGAACAATTCACCTTACGAGCCGCCAAACAACCCAATGAATGAGCAACCACTACATCAATTTGTAAGTTCTTTTTTCTAAAAGCCACCATCAATCCTTTCGCCCAATCTTCAATGCTTCTAACATCTGTATTTTTAATCAATTGACTATTGCCATGCGAAGGCAGGTCAACAAATAAAATATTCGCACTATCTTTCAAGAAGTACGCCAGAGGAATCATTCCATGAAAGTCTCCGCCAATGCCATGAATCAACAGGATGGTTTTATCTGAGTTATTATGATGAAAATAGTAAGCAGTCTTTATACCCCCAACATCCATAAAACCACTAGAAATCTCACTTAAAAACTTACTATACACCAGCGGTATATTCATTAAATTATATTACCACGCTATAATAATCATATGAAACTATTCTCCTGGAACGTAAACGGTATTCGCGCAGTATTAAATAAGGGCGAGTTTATGGCACTGATTGATAAATATCAGCCAGATATTATCTGCTTACAAGAGACCAAAGCCCAGCGAGGGCAAGTCGAACTGGATCTGCCACAATATTACGAGCATTTTTATTCTGCCGCCAAAAAAGGCTACTCAGGCACGGCAATTTTTTCACGCACACCAGCCTTATCGTACCGCGACGGCTTTCCTGATGATATCATCGCCGCTCACAACCTTAAGCCCGATAAATACGGCGACCCAGCAGACGAAGGGCGAATTATCGCGGCTGAGTTTGACGATTTTTGGCTGGTAACTTGCTACACGCCGAACTCCAAGAATGACTTAAGTCGTCTCCAGCTCCGCCATCAACAGTGGGATCCAGCCTGTTTGGCATATCTCAAGGGATTAGAAGCGGGGAAGTACGGTGCCGCCAAGCCAGTACTTTATTGCGGCGACATGAACGTGGCGCACTCTGAAATCGACCTGGCTCGGCCGAAAGAAAATGTCGGCAAGCATGGCTTTACGAATGAAGAGCGAGCTGGCTTTCAGGCATACTTGGATGCTGGCTTTGTCGATGTGTTTCGCCAGGCACATCCAGACGCAGCCGACGCTTACACATGGTGGACACACTGGGGCAATGCACGAGCGAGAAATGTCGGCTGGCGGATCGACTATTGGCTGGCCAGTGCCAAAATTACCAAAAACATTAAAAACCCCCAAATCCACCCAGAACAAATGGGTTCCGACCATTGCCCAATCAGTATTGAATTGACGTAACTTAATCTCCGCTCCAGCCAATTATACATTTGCAATTTGATAGCCACCAGGAGTATACTTAACATAAGAACTATGGCGATTTTCGTCAGAGATGGGTAGGGCTTATGAAGATTTTACTTGCAAAAAGTCAGATTTATATTTTAATATTTATTATATCAGGTGCGATAATTGGCGGCGTAGCTTGGCATAATCATCAACAACAGCCAAAAACCGATACGACCACCATTCCAACCTCACCTCAGCCAGGACCAGAAAACCCATCGAGCAAACAAACTCCAACCCTGAAATTACCTGGCGCCCAGCCAATAAACATCAACGCCGACAATTACAATAATGACGACGGTCTCTGGAAAATCGTTAACAAGCAATCCAGCTTCTCTAATATTACTTACCAGCCAGCCGACCTGCAGCCAGTGGCTGTGCCGACCATGCCAGGACGTGGACGAGAAGAGAAATCGCTGCGGGCAGTGCTTATGCAGGACCTAATAGCGATGGTTGACGCCGCCGAGAAAGCAGGAGTTTCGCTAAGAGTCGGCTCTGGTTACCGCAGCTACGCCACACAGCAGGCCTTATTCGCACGCTACAGCCAACAGTACGGCGAAGCAGCAGCCAGCCAATTTAGTTCTCGGGCAGGGCATAGCGAACATCAATCTGGACTAGCCGCCGACTTCATCGGAGCAGACGGTGCTTGCTGGGTTGATGAATGTTTCGAAAGGACCGCCGCTGGAGAATGGCTGGCGAAACACGCCCACGAGTACGGCTTTATCTTGCGTTATCCAAAAGGTAAGGAGGCGATTACTAGCTTCCAGTACGAACCGTGGCATTTCCGCTACGTTGGCATAGAATTAGCGACGGCCCTACATCAGTCTGGCTTGACGCTTGAAGAAGCGCAAGATTATATTAAAAAAGCACTAAACCTAGGAGATAAATCATGAAACTTAACGCTGGACGAGCTGGTCTAATGATAACCGTGGCTGGCTGGATAACTTTCACGCTACTACTCGTCAATAACGGAATTAATATCACTACGGCAGCGTCGCAGACGATCGCCAGCTCGCCGATGTACACCACCAAACCACTAAACGTTACCTTAAAAAACACCAACCAAACACTGACAGCTCCGTCATATAGCATCTTAAAAACTGGCCGAGAATGGTCTTATGTTTCAAAATCACAAGGCATCAGCCCTTCTTTCGTGCCACCATTAACAGACTTAAAGGGCGATTACGGCAATTGGCTGGAAGATAAACGCATTCAACCATTAGTCCAGCCGCACCTCGAGCAGTTCATTCACGATGCCGCCAAAGCCAGCATGCCAGTTCTCATTTCCAGTGCCTACCGCTCCGCCGAATCACAAGAAAAAGTACGAAAAGACATGGCGAACACTGGGGCAAGCAATAAAGATATCGAAGAGTACGTCGCCAAGCCTGGACACAGCGAACATCAATTAGGTCTGGCAGTTGACTTAACCAGTTACTCCGAAGCCTGCAAGGCAAGCTTTGCTGCTTGTAAATTAGACGACAAAACCGCCGACTGGCTGGCGAAACACGCCCACGAGTACGGCTTTATCTTGCGTTATCCAAAAGGCAAAGAAGCCATTACTGGAGTCGGCTACGAATCCTGGCATTTCCGCTACGTTGGCAAAAAACTGGCAGGGGTTATTCATGAATCTGGATTAACCTTTGATGAGGTCTACAGGGAACTGGTACAGTACCGTCAATCATCTTGATAATATCAGGTTTTTATGAGATAATTTGGCAATGACACAACAGCCTTTTGCAGCGTTTGATATTGACGGGACACTGTTTCGAGACGGCCTATACCGCGAGGTGGCTTTAGAGATTATGCGTCAAGGCGTAGTCGACCAATCTTTGGTTGACAATGTTCACCAAAAACTAACAAATTGGAAGTCCCGCAGCTGCCGCAATGCATATGACGAATACGAGATAGCTTTAGTCGAAGCACTGGAAGAGTCGCTACCAAACTTGCCAACAGCAATATTTGACGCAGCAGTGGAGAAGATTGCCCGTGAACAACTTGATCATGTCTATACCTACACGCGAGAAATGTTGACGAGGCTGAAAAATCAGGGCTATTTTTTAATTGCAATTTCTGGCTCGCACGAGGAATTGGTCAGACATTTTGCCAAGAGATACGGCTTTGACGCGTGGATTGGACAACGCTATCTCCGAGACGAGAATGGCTTTACTGGCGAAGTGATAGAAACCTACACCAACAAAGACATACTGCTGCAAGAAATCATCAAGAAGTTTAATTTAACCACATCAGAAAGCTACGCCTTCGGCGACAGTGGCGGCGACAGGCATATGCTAGCGATAGTCAACCATCCAGTGGCGTTTAATCCGACGGCGGACCTGCTTGACGTGGCGATGGAACAAAATTGGCCGATAGTAATTGAGCGAAAAAGCATAGTCTTTAAGCTGCGAAAGGGGAAAGATGGATACATTTTGGCGGAAGCAGGAAAAATCTAAGCCACTATTTCCCGACATCGAATGGAACAAGCCAGAGCAGCGTGACAGGGCAGGGCGACTGGGCATTATCGGCGGCAACACTCTCAGCTTTGTGGCGGCAGCGGATAGTTATCAAACCGCCACGAAAGCAGGTGTCGGACAAGTACGAGTTCTCCTGCCAGACGCATTGAAAAAGAACGTGCCACCGCACATGACTGATGTGTTTTTTGCACCAACGAACTCCTCTGGCAGCCTGGCAAATACTGCGGAGACTGAAGTAAACGCTCTAGCAGAATGGGCGGACGTTCTACTACTCATCGGCGACGCAGGGAAAAATAGTCAGACCGCCGCTCTGTATGAAAATCTCGCTGCGACATCACAGCAACCAATTGTAATCACTCGCGATGCCATTGACCTAGTGCAGTACAATTTCGCAGCCATTCTCGACAATCCACACGTCGTTTTTGTCGCTTCATTCTCCCAAATCCAAAAATTATTCCGAGCCGTATACTACCCAAAAATATTAACTTTCAGCATGCAGCTCGCTCAATTCGTCGAGGCATTGCACAAGTTCACCATTACATATCCCGTAACCATCTGCGTTTTCCATGCTGATCAATTCATCATCGCCCGAGGCGGAGAAGTCATCACTCAAGACTGGGATGCACCGCTACAAATCTGGCGTGGCACAGTCGGCACAAAAATCGCCAGCTATCTCGTCTGGTCGCCAGAAGCACCATTACAGGCCGCCAGTACCGCCATATGCTCGACATAGCTCTATGACCGAAGACTATCGACTATCACCGCAAACTGAAAGTATTCGGGTCATCGTTTCTTTCTCGGCCTCCGTATGGTTGCTTATTTTTTATCTTTATAGTATAATATAAAATATGTTTACCATCCGTTCAGCCGATAAAAGAGGCCAGCCAAGCTTTCCACTGGACATCGCACCAGATTGGCCTATTTTAGACCAGACAAAAACTAATTGGCTTACCGGTAGACCAGCTGTTGTCGGCAAAGTTCCTATATATCCTGAAACTGGCAGATGGGTACTTGAGCCAGCCATTGGGGTTTATAAAACAACAAAGCTTGGGCTAGAAATTAACTGAGTTCCAGATTCTCCAATCAAAACAGCGAGCCGTGATACACATTGGCATGATTGCATCCGATATGAGGATGTCGTAGCATTATTAACACCTCATCTTCCCATGTTGTTTGGTATTGATTCGCCCAAAGAAGCTACGTTAACTGAAGCATATTTGAAACGCAAGATGGGTTCAAAAATGCTGCGTATGGTATTTAAGAATAATCCTGTTTTGGAGGATCCAGTCTTGAGAAGAGCGATCGACAGCTCTCTGGCTGAAACAGAAGACGATATCCTTCTGGCCGTTGAAGCTCGTAAAATTCATGAAACATCAGCAAATGACGAGTCAGTAAAAATCATCAGGCAAGCCATCGGCAAAAAAGTCGACAGGCAACTCTCTGCTATGCGAGACACCATGACAGAGCTTGCATATGTAAGTGATACCTACCTCCCGAAGCATAAGCCAGAGCTAAGTGCTGCCGACAAAAGAGCGGTCTTCGCTGAAATGGTCGTAGCTATATACGGTCGACAAGCCGAACCTTAGCTCACCCCTTACATTTTTCCAAAACATGAACGGAGGCTTGCTTTTCAGCATCAGTAACCCACAAGTGATATTTTTTCTTCACCGCGATTTGCCGTGCGACATACTGGCAGCGAAAGTTCTTATTAGGCGGTAACCACGCTGACGCGTCACTATCGCCCTTGTTCTGATTTGCCTGTCCTTCTGATGCCAACAGATTTAATGGATCGTTCGCCAATTTTTCCCTGTCAGCCGCTGACAAATTCTGTGCTCCCTTTTGCCAGGCATCACTCAGTGCCACCACGTGGTCAATCTGTACTTTGGAACTGGTTTTTTCACCACGCTGAAAATGAATAGTTTGACCAGTGTATGGATCTTGCAAAACACCAGAAAGCACCTTGCAGTCTTCGTCCACCTTTTCGTCTCTCAAGTCCCTAGCCAAAATAACTTCACGCACTGAACAGCCATCAATTTTACCCCAACCATCGCCAAACTGCTTGCGTGAATATCCAGTCTTCGGAGCTCGACCTTTAACTGCCAATTTACCCAACTCCTCCATCGCGGTCGATGAGCCAAAATAGTGCTGCTGCAACTCTGGAGATAATGGCGTAAGTGTTGGCTGCGACAACTGGGTCGCCCATACCGCCACCGCAGACAATACTATAACCAGCAAGGCCGCTATTTGCCGTCGAACATATCGTCGCTTCATGGTTCTAGTATAATGGAATTATGACAACAGTTCCACGACTTTACGAAACCTTCAAACCATCTCATTATGACCTTAAAATTGATCTGACTCAGGCTGATGATAAAAAGTTTTCCGGGTCGGTAACTATCACTGGGCAGGCAAGTGGAGACTCGATTTCACTGCACGCCAAAGATTTGACTATTCATTCAGCGTGGGTTGACGACCAGCCAGCCGAGTTTTCTCACGGTGAATTTGATGAATTACGGTTATCACACCCGGATCTATCCAGCGGGGAATATGTCGTTCGTATCGACTTTTCTGGTACCATCACCGACGCTATGCATGGGCTGTATCCATGTTATTTCACCCACGATGGCGTGAAAAAGCAGCTGTTTGCCACCCAATTTGAATCGCACCATGCCCGCGAAGTGTTTCCGTGTGTCGACGAACCAGCCGCCAAATCAACCTATGACGTAACGCTCGTCACTGCTCCGGGACTAACCGTCCTTGGCAATATGCCCATCACTGAAGCATCTGAGAGAGATGGCGCGCTGACAACCACCTTCGCCACCACGCCACGAATGAGCAGCTACCTACTTGCCTTTGTTGTCGGCGAATTACATAAGAAAACCGCTCATACCACCTCCGGCGTTGAAGTTAATATTTGGGCCACGCCAGCCCAGAGCGAAGAGACGCTGGATTTTGCGCTGGACATCGCCACGCGCTCCATTGATTTTTATGATGAATACTTTGGCGTGCCATATCCGCTGCCAAAGTCTGACCACGTGGCGCTGCCAGATTTCTCGTCGGGTGCCATGGAAAACTGGGGACTCATCACCTACCGCGAAAGTTGCTTGCTGGCTGACCCAAAATTAACACCGGAGTCGTCCAAGCGCTTCATCGCCACCGTCATCGCTCACGAACTCAGCCATCAATGGTTTGGCAACTTGGTGACCATGCAGTGGTGGAATGATCTGTGGCTGAATGAGAGTTTCGCCAATATGATGGAATACTTGGCGGTCGACACACTGCACCCCGAATGGCGTATGTGGGAAGAGTTTGCTGTTAGCGATGTCACCATAACCCTTCGACGAGACAGTATAGACGGTGTCCAATCAGTACAAAATGGGGTCAATCATCCCGATGAAATTGACACGTTGTTTGACCCGGCAATTGTCTATGCCAAAGGCGGACGGCTGCTGGTGATGGTGCGGCGGCTGATTGGCGAGGAGGCGTTTCGAGCTGGTTTGAAGTCATATTTTGAGAAGTTTGCTTACCAAAACACTGTTGGCAACGATTTGTGGCGGGAGCTAGAGACTGCCAGCGGTCAGCCAATTATTAACTTGATGAACACCTGGATTTCGCAGCCAGGTTTGCCAATCGTGCGAGTCGAACAGGATAATTCGGCTGAGCAACCAACCGCCACCCTCCGCCAAGAGCGATTTTTCATCGGTGACCATCAACCGTCCGACGCCTTGTGGCCAATTCCATTGTTTGCCAACCAACCACTTGATGACGCAATTTTGACCGAGCGCGAAAAGACATTCACCATTGAAAAACCGCTGCAGCTGAACTGTGGACTGAACGGGCATTTCGTGACCAAATATGACAACACTAATCGTGAGCAGCTGTTAGCCAATATTCACGAGCTGCCGACTCTGGACAAGATCTGCCTACTCCAGGACGCCACACTGTTAGCTCAGGCTGGATTTGAAAATTCAGCTTCACTCCTGCCGCTGGCACTGTCGCTGAAACACGAAACTAATGAGAAGGTTTTCGACATGGCGGCTGGTGCACTGGCGGAGCTACGCAAATTTGTTGACGATGACGACGATGGCAAAGCCCACTTGAAGCGAATTTCTGGCGAGTTTGCCCGCACTACGTTTGACGAATTGGGCTGGAACGAAACACCTGGCGAGTCCGACGACGACCGCGAACGGCGTGTTACTGCTCTGGGCTTGATGATCTATAGCGAAGACCAGACAGTGCTGGCGGAAGCCAAGCGGCGGTTTGACAGTCAATCCCTCGAGGAATTACCAACAGAAATCCGTTCACTGATCATCAGTGCCAACGTGCGACATTTTGAAACGCCAGAGATGATTGACGACCTGTTTCAGACTTACCAACATACACCATCAAACGACCTACAAACCGACATCACCCTAGGTCTCACCAATACCAAAAATCAGAAGACCGCCCAAACAATCCTCGCCAACATCAAACGCTCCGACATCATTCGTCCACAAGACGCCAGCCGCTGGTTTATCTATTTAATCCGCACTCGCGAATCACGCAACATCACTTGGCGCTGGCTGCAAGACAATTGGTCTTGGATTGAAAAAACTTTCAAAGGCGACAAAAGCTACGACGAATTCCTGCGCTACGCCGCCTCGGCGCTATTGACTCGTACTGAACTGGAGCAGTTCAAATGCTTTACTGCTCGCTTGTGCACCGAACCAGCCCTTACTCGCACCATCGACCTCGGCCTGACCGACATCACCGCGCGTGTGGAGCTAATTGAACGAGATCAAGCCGCAGTAATAGCCGCCTTGTCGTAAATAATTACTTGCAATAAAGCATTTTTATGCTACAATAGACGGCTGTGGAAGAGAAATCTATCAGCGTAACCATAAATCCTTTTTTTGATGAACAATCAAGGCCTGACGCGATGCGCACTGGCATCATTTCCGCCATTTCGCCTGAGGAAGACGGATCAACCGCAGTGACATTAGTCGCTGGCGACACGGGCTACCACAAACCCTTACAAGAGCGGGCAAACGTACCGTCAGTCATTACCATAGACAACTCCCATTATCTTGGCGGCACCAAATTAAGTGCCTGCATCACTGCCGAACCCAGCGATAGCGAATATCCAGAAATATGGGACGTCACCATTGGTGCCCAAATTGGTGAAAAATCCAACACAGAAACAGATGAAGTCAGACAAGCATTAAAAGCTATCGGTGCTGCAGCATGCAAAGCACTCCTGTCTCCCTTTGAAGATCTGAAAAGAGGCGTCACTTGTGTAATTACACAAAGAGAAGCCGCAGAAGCCGCCGCTGATCATCACGATGACATTATTACCAGTGTCGAATCACCATCATCCTAATTAACTTTTGTCTATTTGATAATTAAAATAGATAACAAATTATTATTTCAAAAGAATGCCATGGAGCCAGAGAGAACTGATCGCAGACAAAATCACACATCCGCCCACAAGATGTCAGCCGTTGGTTCGTCTATCTCATCCGCATTCACGAAAGTCACCAGCTCGCTTGACGGTCAGCACTCTGACGCGTTACGGTGTGTTTTTGATATTATGCTTTGACACTTTTTATATTTCGTGATATAATAATGGCATTCCTGCTCAGCCACAGCGCTCTGAGCAGAGAAGAACTTTTTCATTTTTTCATCGAATGACCGAAAGGGGGTGAGAAAAATGGAAAGGGTCATTGCCGCGATGTATTTAATTGCGGCGGTAATCTTTGGGCTCCTCTCCCTGTATGAGGGAGTCCAGACATTCCTCCAGCTTGTGGCGCTAACGC
>DAIQMM010000013.1:0-9716 GCA_036788915.1 Nanosynbacter sp.
GCGTTAGCTCTGAAAGAAGAAGCTGCACAAGCTGCCGCTGCCAAGCAGGCTGAAAAAGACGCTGCCCAGGCAGAGCTTGACGCCAAAGCTGCTGAAGTAGAAGCACGCCACAAAGAAGCGTAATTAGTTTCAAGACACATGGACCGCCCTCTCTGGGGGCGGTTTTCTCATGGTATAATGCCAATATGTCGATCTTTCATTATATCTCTGTGTTTGTTCCAGTAACGTTAGCGGTTGTCGTGCCGTACATGCTACGCCGCCATGGCTTCACTGATGAAAAGAAGCATCGCTGGCTGTTATACCTCGCCTGTGTGCTATTCTTCATCTCGTGGTATTTGCCGTCGCCGCTGATCGAGGGGCGAGACACCAGTTTTACCACGCATTTCGTGGGCGGCGGATTGTTTACGGGATTACTATGGATATATTTGGTGTTGGTGATGCGTTGGTGGTCGCACTGGCTGGTGATGGCGTTTTCGCTGTTTGCACTGGTGTCGGCACTCGGCTGCATCAATGAACTGGCGGAATTATGTATGGTCAAAGTTGGTTTGGCGCGTATCACGCTTGATGATACTAATTGGGATATTTTGGCGAATACGCTGGGCACGGTGGCGGTATGGTTTGGTTGGATAATCATAAATTGGCTTACGAAAAAAGGTCAGCTCGCCCATGATTCTCGGCATTGACGAAGTTGGACGTGGGTCGTGGGCGGGGCCACTGGTGGTGGGTGCGGTAATTCTTGGTGAAGCGAAGATTGACGGCTTGAACGATAGTAAAAAGCTGACTACTAAAAAACGTAGTGCTTTGGACGCGGAGATTCGTGAGAAAGCGGCTGCTTGGGCGTTGGGCTGGGTGGATGCTGGAGAGCTGGATGACATTGGCATGGGCCAGGCATTGCAGCTGGCGACACGTCGGGCGGTCGAGCAGATACAGCGGCAGTGCCGTGAACGCGGCCTGCAGTTTAATGAAATTATTATTGACGGGACGGTTAATTTTTTAAGAGGCACGGCGTTGGAGTCATATGTTGCTGTGATGGCGAAGGCTGATGGCTTGATCGCTAGTGTGTCTGCTGCGTCAATTATTGCTAAAGTTGCACGTGATAAATATATGGCTGAGCAGGACAAGATTTATCCAGGCTACGGTTTTGCTTCAAATGCTGGTTATGGTGTGGCTAAACATCGGGCGGCGATTGAGCAACTGGGCGTAACGCCGCTGCATCGTCTGAGCTTTGCTCCACTAGCGAAATATAGGACGGTCGAGGAAGCTGGAGAGGCAGATGATGGAGCGAAAGTGAATAGACCGACGACTCGTCATATCGGTGATGATGGTGAGCAGGCTGCGGCTGATTGGCTGTTGTCTGAAGGTCATGAGATTGTTGCTCGAAATTGGCGTACGAAATGGTGTGAGATTGATATTATTTCACGACGAGACGACGAAATATTTTTTACAGAGGTGAAATATCGCAAGAATGATCGCTATGGTGGCGGTCTGGCGGCGATTACTTCTAAAAAATATCAGCAAATTCGCTTTGCCGCGGAATTGTTTATTGCAAAAAATCCACAGCTTGCTGCATTGACACCGAAGATTTTGGCAGCTGGCGTTACGGGTAATCCGCCGATTGTTCAAAATGTAATAGAAATAGATGATTAGCTTTGGCATTTTTTCGGTATGGATATCGAAGTGATTGAATATAATATATAGACATATCTGTCAAAAATAGGTATACTGTAACAGATGAGAAGATTTCAGGTTATTAGTTTGTTTCCAGAAATGTTTACTGGCGTTTTTGGCAGTTCTATGATGTGGAAGGCTCAGAAAGATGATATCGTTAAGCTAGAGACGATTTGTCTGCGTGATTTCGGCATTGGTCCACGAAAGCAGGTTGATGATACGCCATATGGTGGCGGCGATGGAATGCTGCTGATGATTGAGCCGTTGTGGCGAGCGGTGGAATATGCGAAATCGCGTGATGCTAATGCTAAGGTGGTGCTGATGAGTCCGCGTGGTCAGCGGTGGCGGCAGGCGAAGGCTCGGCAGGAGGCGGATAATGAACAAGGCTTAATTTTTATCTGCGGACGCTATGAGGGTGTTGATGAGCGAATCTTGGAGCTGGTAGATGAAGAGTGGAGTCTTGGCGATTTTGTGCTGACTGGCGGCGAGTTGGCAGCGATGACGATGATGGATGCGATAGTTCGGTTGATGCCGGGTGTTTTGGGCGGTGAAACATCGGCGGAAATTGAAAGTTTTTCAGACGGAGAGACTTTGGAGTTTCCGCAATACACTAGGCCGGAAGAGTTTAACGGCTTGAAAGTCCCAGAAGTTTTGTTGAGTGGACACCATGGTAATATCGCAGCGTGGCGTTCCGAACAATCAGCAATCTTGACAAAACGAAACACCCCATAAAAAGGGGTGTTTTCATGTTGTGGTGGATGTCGTAGAGCGAAAGAAACTTTTGTGGTGTTTATTTTTGTAACGTTCGCTTACTGCTACTGTACGTTTTTTCAAAAGAAAGTGCAAGCTTTTTTGTAAAAAACACAACAAGCTTGAGCTTTTCTCGGCAACGATATATACTAACGACATGACGAAAAGGCAAAATAAGTCAAAGCTGCCGTCAATAACCTCGCAACAGGCTTTCGGCGTGGTGGCGGGTTCTTTTTTGCTATTAATGTTGCTCTGTCAATTGTTTACCTTTGAGGATTTTCCAGGCTTATTGTCGCAAGTTATTTCGGATAGGGCGACTGGATTGACACTATTGTTTGCGTTGGTGTTTTCAGAGGTGATGGCATTGCCGTATTTACTTGGAATGACAATGCCTAGGCGATTGACTATTACTAGTCGGGTTGCTGGCGGTGTGGTGATTTTACTGTTGGCGGTAGTAGAAGGTCTGGTAATATTTAACGGAGGTGATACGTCAGTATTGTTTGGTGCTACCTTTATGGTCCCGAGCGGGGTTTGGTCGCTGTTGTTTCTGGGGGCAGTTGGTGTATTGATGACCTGGAAAAATATCCCAACTAATATCGTCATGAAAAGCAAAAATATCCGTAAAAAGAAATAAGATTGACAAATAGTCAATATTATTTCATGGCTGGGGATGAGGGATTCGAACCCCCGAATGCCGGGACCAGAACCCGGTGCCTTACCACTTGGCGAATCCCCAACGGCAAGTCCAATTGTACTATAAGCCGACAATTCTGGCAAGCATTTACGCACCAGCAATAAAGCGATATACTGAGAATAGATATGCAATGGATTGTGAAGATATTAGCAGATGGCTTGGTGATACCTGTAGTCTTGGTGGGTGTGTACGCTCTGCTCCATGACGTGCCGCGTCAAAAAAAATATCAAACCTATTTACGTGTTTTGATGGCGGGATTGACTGCTTATGCTGCGGCAAAAGTAATTAGCGTTTTGTATCAGCCTGCTTCGTTGCGACCATTTGAAGCTTTAGGGGTGTCAGCTGGAGCCTCGTTCTTGAATAATCCTGGTTTTCCGTCTGATCACGCACTGTTCACGATGGCGATCACTCTGGCGGTGTGGTTCGCGGCAAAAAATAAGCGACTGGCTATAATTTGTCTTGTTTTGACCTTATTGGTGGGGATCGGGCGAGTGGTCGCCTTGGTGCATACGCCGCTTGACGTTGTTGGTGGATTGGTGATTGCTTGTGTAGGTGTAATTTGGTACTTACCGCTTCGTAAGTCAGAGCAAAAGTCTACATAATATATATTTGCAATATTTACAATTTTACGGTAAAGTTTATATATGAAGATGCTATCGGGAATGCTTGATCGTACTATTTCAGAATATACTTATCCTTTATCAAGGAAGAATTTCTTGAGAATTATCATGCTGGCAACTTTGAGTGGTGCGGCAGTGTGGGTGTTGGCGTTCATGCTTGATCAATTTATGGTTACGCCGATTTTTTTCTCGGCAGTTCGTAGCGAACAGAGCATTCACATCGCGTCATATATCGCATTGATACTGGTCGGCATTATGATGTTGCCGATGTTGACTGTAGCTGGCGTTAGGCGGCCGCTTGTCGTTGTGGTGGCAGCAACGGTGGTGTTGTGGGACGTTGTGGCGTGGACTGGCGGTCCATGGGTAATGTCATGTTTATGGACGGTATTTTCGTCAATCTTTTCTTATCTGGCAATTATCTGGATAAATCGGATTCGCGGCGATTGGGCAGCGATACTTTTCGTGACGTTGTTTGCAATTTTGGCACGAGTTGTCTTGTCTCTGTAATCCCTGTACACTAAGAGCATGGAAATCATTATCATTATTCTCTTAGTTATTATCGTTATGGGGCTGGGTGCGACGCTGTTCGTGCTGCAGTCAAAGTTGAGTGAACTGAAAAATCAGTCATCGGTCGAGCTCATTAAAACCGACGTTGTGGAGCTGGGGCGAACTATCGCCAAGCTGAATGAATCAGTCAGCGACAAATTAGAACGCAGCAATGCTCAGGTGCAAACTTCGGTCCAAAAGCAACTATCGGAAAGTACCAAGTTGGTGGCGGACGTAACACAGCGGCTGGCCAAGTTGGATGAAACAAACAAGCGGGTGGTCGATGTGGCGACCGACCTAAAAACCTTGCAGAACGTCTTGCAAAACCCGAAGCAGCGCGGCGTGTTTGGTGAGTTTTACCTGGAGAGCGTGTTGGATAATGTACTGCCAGCCAAGCAGTTCCAGATGCAATATCGCTTCAAGGATGGTGAGACTGTTGATGCGGTGATTTTTCTAGACAAGGGGCAGATTTTGCCGGTGGACAGTAAGTTTAGTTTGGAAAATTACAACCGGATGATCAACGCCGAGACCAAAGCCGAGCGCGAGTTGTGGCTGAATAAGGTGAAGGCGGACCTCAAAGGTCGCATTGACGAAACCAGCAAGTACATTCGGCCGCGTGAGCATACCATGGACTTTGCCTTCATGTTCATCCCGAGTGAGTCGCTGTATTATGACCTACTCATCAATAATGTTGGTGCGGGAGGTTCGAGCCGCGATCTTATTGAATACGCCTTTCGTGATAAGCGGGTGATCATCGTTAGTCCGACCAGCTTTTTGGCGTACTTGCAGACGGTGTTGCAAGGCCTGAGGAGTTTACAAATTGAAGAGCAGGCCAAAGATATCCAGGTGCGTGTCGGCCAGCTGGGTGTGCATATTAAAAAGTTTGATGAGCTGATGACCAAGATGGGCAAGAGTCTCAGCACCACCGTCGGGCATTATAATAATTCGTACAAAGAGCTGGGTAAGATTGATAAAGACGTGGTGCGGATCGCTGGTGGTGATCATCAAACGCAGCCAGAGCTAATCGATCGGCCAGTGCAGGAAGACTAACGCAAAAAATACCCCGCCAAACGAGGCGGGATATTGCTATGGTAGAATTATGATCTACTCTTCTTCCTTGTTTCGGTAGTTAACCAATAGGAAAAGATTGCCACCCAGTGCTGCACCGATCAACGTTGCTGCAATTACTTCTAGGCTGAGGCGAGTATAGGCATGAGCCTTCTCGTTTTCAGCTGGTAGCGGACTGCTGCTTTGGAGCTGAGTATCGGTTTTTTCAGTAACCGCCAATGCAACGGCTGGGTTTAGGGTTGCACCAGAAATGTGAACTTCACGAGGGTACTGCTTGTATGGGTTGTTGGTGTTAGTTTGAGTTTCAGCTGTGGCGTTTTGCTGCGATTCAGCGTGCTTGGCATAGGCGATGTTCTGAACGTAGCTCATCAACGCACCTGCGATAAACAAGCCGACTGACAGCGATACGCCGATGCCGACTGCTTTGCCAGCTACCTTGAGGTCTTTTCGTGAAATAGCAGCAGCGACGCCAAACATAAATGCTGCCATACCGATTAGCTCAACAGTGAATATACCCCATGAGAAATTGGTAAATTGATCAAAGTGAACTGAGAATCCTCCGTTCGTTAAGCTGCCGATCAAGACAACCGCAGCCATCGCACCGAGGAATTGTGCACCCCAGTAAAATGGCAAGAGAACCGTCTTCAATTTACGCATCGTCCATAGACCAAAGGTTACGGCTGGGTTGACGTGTGCTCCAGATATCGCACCGATTGTCATGACGATCACCATCAAGGTCAAACCGACGTAAAGTGGTGCAAGAACACTCGCTGAGAAAAGTGCAACCAAGGTCAAAATAAACGTTCCAATGCTCTCGGCAAGAACGATGTTAATCAAATTGCTTGGTAATTTTGTGTCAAGTTTAGCACTAACAGTTGGTGCGGTAATTTTCACTTCCGCCTTTGCTACTACTTCTTTTTCTACTGACGTTTTGGCGGCAGCTTTCTTCGCTGGTGCTTTCGTTGAGGCCTTTTTAACTGTCTTCTTTGTGGCCATATTCCCTCCTTATATATGGTATCGAGACTATTATAGCATATTTTGGTATACTGTAGATATGGGATTATTTGTAAATCAACAAGATCAGCGTAGTGAGCTGCAAGAGCGTATCGCAGCGGAACTTCGCGAGAAAGCTAAAGCTTCGAGTCTGCAGGAAAAGGCTGGACTGGACGGCGTGGAAGATGTGAGATATTTGGAAAATACGAAGCAGACGACGACGTTGGCGTGGGCCTGGGTGTTAATTTTTATTATGGCGTGCGTGGTGGTTGCACTATTTTTAATGCAGGGAAGATGATATGGAAAAGCTAGATGAAGTTCGATCAATATTATTATCACGCGTAGCCGAGACGGCTGAGCCACGCAGTGTGTTGCGGAGCACCGAGTTGCGGGAATTGTATGGCATCATCGCGACGTTGCCGAGTGAAGAGCGTGGGGCGTTTGGTAAGAAAGTCAATGAATTGAAGCAGGAGTTGGAGCGGGCGATTACGTCTCGTGAAGCTGAGCTGTCAAAGGTTGACTTGCCGCCAATTGACGTGACGGCACCGATGGATGTCAATGCTCCGCGGCCTGGGCTACTACCGAGCGAACATGGCACGATCCACCCATTGATGCGCGAAATTGACCGTATTTCTGACATTTTCAATCGCATGGGTTTCGTGACGGAAGAGTCGCGTGAAATTGACGATCAATTCCATATGTTTGAGAGTTTGAACTTCCCGAAAGGCCACCCAGCGCGTGATGATTATGATACGTTCATGACTGAGGAAACTGATGCTAATGGCGACCGCTTGATTGCACCGGCGCACACCTCGACCATGCAAAACCGCGTGTTGAAAAAATATCGCGGCAATTTAGAAAAGGGCGAGGCGATCGCCGCCATCGTGCCTGACCGGGTGTTCCGTAACGAAGATTTGGATGCACGGCACGAGCACACGTTCTATCAAGTCGAAGGCGTGTATGTTGCCAAGGGGGTTAATGTCGGTAACCTCATCGCTACTTTGCAAGAGTTTTTGCAGGAATATTACGGCAAGCAGCTTGACGTGCGTGTCAATCCATTTTATTTCCCGTTCACCGAACCGAGCTTTGAATTTGCACTGAGCTGTCCGTTCTGTGAAGGAAAAAATCCGGATTGCAAGGTTTGTTCGGGCGAAGGCTGGATCGAGCTGTTAGGCTGCGGCATGATTCATCCGAATGTGCTGAAGGCTGCCGATATCGATCCGAGCGAATACACTGGTTTTGCCTTTGGCTGCGGCATCGATCGCTTGGTGATGATGAAATACGGCATCGAGGATGTGCGGCATTTTGAAAGCGGCAAGTTAGACTTTTTGGAGCAGTTTTAATTCGTATGCAAAGTCGTCGGATTGACCAGTTTTTTGACAATAGCCGCCTGCAGGTTCTCAGTATTTTTTATATGACCATTTTGTCTGTTGGTGTATTTTTGGCGATGCTGTTGTCTGATGATACGCAATGGATTAATTGGAGCTTGAGTCGGCTGGGCGAGACTGGGTCAAATCGTTGGTCGGCATTAGCTTTTAATTCGGCGGTTTTTTTGTCTAGCCTAGTGATGATGGTGATTGGCTTTCTTATGGTGCGTGGCTATTCTCGACTTGGGCAATTGCGGACTGCTCGATTGTCTGCTTGGCTAATGGCATTACTGACGATATGTATGCTGGGCGTATCGCTCTGTCCAAACGACACTATGCATGCAGCACATTTTGTCTTCTCTCGCGGAATTATCGTACTGGTAGTCGTGTTGATGTTTATTCTGCCGTCAAGCTTGAGTCGCTTGACTCATCGCGAGCGAATGATGTCGTTTAGTTTTCCGATTTTTACGACGCTTTTAGCTGTGCAGGGATATATCTTGGGGGATTTCTGGTTTGTTATTGTCGAGGTAGTTTTGGGTTTGCTCGCGGCGGTGTGGCTGTTTTTGGCGTGTAGGTGGATTGATATAAAATTGGCGGAAGTCAATAATTGATGTAGTGATATAATTATTTCAAGAGGAGAGGTTATGAATCATACAATTTTCGACGACATTGTATCAGGCAACATGAAATCTTGGAAGGTCTGGGAGGACGAGAAGTTTTTGGCTTTTTTGACGCCGTTTCCAAATACGCCAGGTTTTACGGTTGTGATTCCTAAAGTAAATCCAGGTGACTATATTTTTTCGGTGGATGATGAGCTGTATATGGAGATGATGGTGGCGGTGAAAAAGGTCGCAAAATTGTTAGAGAAGGCATTTGATGCGCCACGCGTGGCACTGATTTTTGAGGGTACGGGTGTGGCACACGTTCATGCTAAGCTACTGCCGCTGCATGGTGAATTGGCAAAAGGGATTGGCTCGCCAGTATCGCACGAACAGGTTTTCAATGAGAAATATTTAGGCTGGTTGACGACTGCCGATGGTCCGAAAATGGACGATGCTCGACTGGACGAGATTCAAGCACGGATTTTGGCGGTACAGAGTTAGCGTGGCCAATAGTACGGAAAATTGCCCAGTTGTTTTGCTGGTTGAAGACGAACCAGCAGTACGCACTGGCACCGAGCAGTTCCTTCGCCAGCGTGGTTTTACAGTGTTGACGGCGACCAGCGGCGAGGAAGCTCTGGAGAAATTTACTGAGGCAGATGTGATTATTCTCGATATCATGTTGCCGGGGATGAGCGGCATCGAGACACTGCACCAAATTCGCCAGAACAGTGACGTGCCGGTGCTGATGTTGACGGCACTACACGATGAGCCGACGCAGATTGCTAGTTTTGACGAGCTGGCGGATGATTATATGAGTAAGCCGTTTTCACTGGTGATTTTGGAAAAGCGGATCAGGGCGCTGCTTCGTCGTCAGCAGTCTGTCAAAAAAACCTTGTGGCACCATGGTCTGGCCTCGGTGGATTTTGCAGCCTATCAAGGGTTTTATGATGGTAGTGACGCACACCTCAAGCCTAAGGAAGTACAGCTACTCAAACTGCTTGTCGATAATCCAAACATGGTCTGGAGTCGGCAGGCTATCATCGATAAGTTATGGCGTGATGACGAGGTGCCGTTCGACCGGGTGATTGATGTTTACATCAAAAACTTACGCAAAAAATTGCACCTCGACTGTATCATTACGGTGAAGGGAGTGGGCTATCGCTATGAAGCGGCTTAAATTATTTCCCAAAACATTTTTGGTGTCAATTGGCCTGTTTGCGGCGCTGATCATCCTGGTGCATGCGCTGGTCTACACCTTGATGCCGCAATTTTATCTGCAGCAAAAAGAGCGCGAGGCAGCGGACAATCTCACGGCGCTCGTGGTTGAACTACGCAGCAAATCGACCGAGGAAATGCGCCGTCTCAGCCAGGAGTTTGCTCAGGTGAAAAATGTTAATATCACGCTGAC
>DAIQMM010000014.1:0-9373 GCA_036788915.1 Nanosynbacter sp.
GCGTTAGCTTTTTCTGCGAACCAGGTGATGAAGTGTCCGCTTGGTTCCAGCCAATTATTAACGAGTGGCAAGGGGTACGGACGGTCGAGGGGCGATTGTTGCATATTGAGTAGCGTATTAGTCTATGTGGTTGAATTATCTTAATTATTGATTTAATGCTAAATTACGAATTAATGGTTGCAAAATAGATCCTCATCTGTTATAATGCAAGAAGTATGGTACAAGTAACACGTAAAGATCAGAAGGAAGCGAACGAGAATATTATTCGTCGTTTCAATCGCAGGGTGCTGCAGAGTGGTGTCCTGGCAAAAGCAAAGGCTGTAATGCGCTTTGAGAAATCAATCTCCAAGTCTGAGCGTCGCAAGAAGGCGATCGTTCGCCGCCAGCATCGTGCTGACAAAGTAGCTAAAATGCGTCTTGGGGTGCGATAGTGTCAGCGCTGAAAGAGCGCATCTCTAATGAAATGAAAGCCGCTCTTCTAGGGCGGCATCGTTTTCGTGGCGATGTTTTAAGAAGCTTGAAAGCAGCGATATTGAACGAGGAAGTGTCGCTGGTGAAGCGTGATGAAGGTCTCAGTGATGCTGAGATTGAAAGAGTGATTGCTCGTGAGGTAAAAAAACGCAAAGAAAGTGCGGAGTTGTATCGTTCGAATGGTCGAGTTGAATTGGCTGATTCAGAGGAAAAAGAAGCAGCAATTCTGCAGGAGTTCTTGCCGAAACAATTAAGCGAAGATGAGCTGCGTGCTGTAGTCGCAGAAGTTGTTGCGGCTATGGATGAAGTATCACCGCAGCAAATGGGGCAAGTTATTGGCCTGGTGAAATCTAAAGTTGGCACGGCTGGCGATGGTGCGATGATTGCAAAAATTGTTAAAGAAACACTTGTAAAATAAAGGGGGATTGATGATCATTTTTTTTGGTCCAGCGGGTGCGGGCAAAAGCGTCCAAGGGCAGATTTTAGCAGCACGGCACGGCTGGCGATGGATGAGTGCAGGGCAACTACTGCGGGATACTCATGATCCAGAATTGATTCGGCAAATGCAGTCGGGTGATTTGGTGCCGCCAGAGACTATAAATCGGATTATTGGCGATTCGCTTGATTCGGCCCGTGATTTGGATGGTGTAATTTTGGACGGCTATCCAAGGGAATTGGCTCAGGCGGAGTGGCTGGTCTCGAATAAGACCAACCATGGTCGTGAGATTAAGCTGGTTGTGGTGCTGGAGGTGCCGCGGCAGGAAATTATTGACCGTCTGCGGGTGCGTGGACGTGTCGACGATAATCCAGATGCGATTGATAAACGACTCAGCATTTATCGCCGTGAGATTTATCCAATGCTGGACTATCTTAATGATCAGGGTGTGCCGATTGTGCATATGAGCGGCGTTGGTACGGTGGGGAGCGTTCATGATGAAATCGAAAGAGAGCTTGCTAGTCGCGGCATCGTGAAGGAGGCGTGATGAGTTTAATTACGGGAGAAAAGACGGCGGATCAGCTGCGTGACATGCGTGAGTGTGGTCGAATGTTGGCAACGATCTATGATGAACTAAAATCACGGGTGGTGCCAGGTATGAGTGAATTAGATGTTAATGATTTTGTGGCTGGGCGGATTAAAGATTTTGGAGCCGAGGCGACATATCTGACTGACGAGGTGAAGTTTCCGGGCGTGATTTGCGTGTCGACGAACGAGCAGCTCGTTCATTCGCCGCCAACTGACTATGTTTTTGAGACTGGCGATGTGGTGAGCTTTGATTTGGTGATTGGCTATCGCGGAATGAAGACCGACAGTGCCTTTACTATGGTGGTGGGCGAGAAGCCGACTGGCGTGAAAAAGCATTTATTGCACATGACGGAGAGGAGCCTCTATGCTGGAATTGACGCAATTCATGGTAATGGCACGCGGGTTGGCGATATTTCAGCAGCTATTGAAGACGTGTTAAAAAAGGCGAAGTTGGGAATTATTCGCGAGTTGGTTGGTCATGGTGTAGGCTTGGAGATGCATATGTCGCCAGAGATCCCGAACTGGGGCCGACGTAATACTGGGCCGTTGCTGCAGGCAGGCGATACTATTGCGATTGAGCCGATGGCAAGCTTGGGTGGTGAAAAAATTGTGACAGACGATGACGACTGGACGATTTCTATGAAAGACGGTAGTCTTGGTGCTCATTTTGAACATACAGTGTTGATAACTGAGACTGGTGCGGAAATATTAACGAAGATTTAATTAGTCTTTCAGGTCAATTTCTTTGACTCTGTAGTGGCGTTCTTTGCCGGTTTCGTAAATGCCTGTTGAACAGACTGGTCTATTTAAAAAGCTGCACTTGCTGTTTTGACAGTTGACAGCTTTCGTTTTTAATTCACTCTCAGACAGACCGCCGCTGTAAGAGTCGGCGTAGATTAAGTATTTTTTATTACCGCACCATTCTACGACTAGTGGATTATTGTAGGTTGCGTAGGAACCCCCGTAGCGGCGTATTGGGGCGAAGTCGTTTAGCTGCTGAAGAAACCTGTCGTCAACGTAGCCTTGTCTCTTCATTTCGGCTAGTATATTCCAGCTATTGTCTAGTGGCGGTGTATTTTTGGTGTTAAAGGATATGATTGCTTTTTCTGCTTGATTAAGCATGCTGTCGACTTTGGAGTCATACGCCGTCCTACGAATATGACCATATGAAACGATGCCGATCGCCCCTAAGATGGCGATAATGGCGATAACGATTAGTAGTTCGACAAACGTGAATCCGCTTTTGCTTTTCATAACTAGATTATATATAGGGCAGCTCGAAAGAGCAAGTTTTATAGATCAATTTCAACATATTTGTAGTATGGTTGATCTCGATAAACGCCGCCGCCAGTGCCCCAGGCCGCTGGTGCAGACAGTCCGTTCTCTTCTCGCCAATCAATTTCTGTTTTCCAGCTACAATTCAAGTCGTTTATTTTGTTCTTAAAGGCACTTTCTTGAGTCCCTGAATATGCCTCGATGACGACAAATAGCTTACTTTTACCACAGTGAATAAGGCGAATGTCGTTCTTTAAATATAGATCACGTTTTGGTGCGTTGTTTTTGAGGGAATCACCGAGATCTGATGGCAGAAAGCCTTGCCTTGCCAGTTCTCGTCCTAGTCCGCCACCTTGATAAACCGTGATGCCGTTCTCGACGCGTCCGCTGGTTGGCTCCGCGTAGAAGCGATTTACGTCGTAAGTACGCAATCTAATAACATTGCCTTTAGTCGTGTATGTGCGAACTGCTTTTTCGATTTGTCCAAGTGCGGTATCGACTTTTGCATCATAAGCTTTTTGTTTAATGCCGTTGTAGGTAAAAATGCCGATCGCTGCCAAGATGGCGATTATCGCTATTACAATTAATAATTCGACAAAAGTAAATCCGCGCTTTTTCATATTCATAATATTATCACACTTATGCTTATCGGCAACTACTTGCAAAATCTCTATTTTTTCTTGTATACTAAAAGCATATGCAGGAACAATCTCGATATGCGGTAGGAATTGACGTAGGCACTAAGAATGTGCGTTGCGTTGTTGGATATATTGATGGTGTGGGAAGTGTTCCGAAGGTCGTCGGAGTCGGGGTGGCACCGAATAGCGGTATGCGTAAAGGTGTAGTGACGAATCTGACGGGGCCAGCAGCAGCGATTGATAAGGCACTGGAGTCTGCGGAGGGAATGAGTGGACATCAAATTAATGCCGCAACTTTAAGTATTAATGGATCTCACTTGATAAGTACTAAAGCGGACGGAATGATTACTGTTGGTATGACGAATAATGAAGTAACTCCAGATGATGTGGTGCGACTAGAAGAGGTGGCAACGACAGGAAAAGTACCACAGAATCGAGAGATTTTGGAAATTGTGGCACACTCGTATCGGTTAGATGGTCAAGATAATATTAAAGACCCTGTCGGTATGTCTGGCTCGCGTTTGGAGATTACTGCTAATGTGATTTCTGGCTTGGTGCCGCACATTACGAATTTGCAAAAATCAGCAGAGTTGGCAAAGGTCGAGGCTGTATCGGTCGTGCCTTCGGTTTTGGCGGCTGCTCAGTCGGTGCTGACGGAGAGTCAGCGAGAGAATGGCGTGGCCATATTGGACATCGGTGGCTCAACGACGGGCGTGGCGGTTTTCGAAGAGGGGGATCTGCAATATCTGTCGGTAATCCAGTTGGGCGGTCAGCATGTGACGAATGATTTGGCAATTGGACTGAAGACCGATCCAGAGATTGCCGAGTTGGTAAAGTTGTCTCACGCTCAACTTGGCAGCAGTGGGACGGGTGAAGTCGAGACAAAGCACGAAAAGAAGACATACATTTTTCAGCAGCAAGAGATTGATGAAATAGTTGAGGCTCGCTACGAAGAGATATTTGAGGCGGTGTCTAAAGAGCTAAAGAAGGCTGGTCGAGCTGGCAAATTGCCGAGTGGCGTAGTGTTGGTGGGTGGCGGTGCAAAGGTGAAGGGAATTGTTGAATTTGCTAAATCTCAATTGAACGTCGCCGCACGAGTTGGCGAGCCAACAGGCTATAGCGGTATGACGGACGAGGTAAAAGGTCCCGAGTTCTCGGCTGCGGTTGGCTTAATGTTGAATGACGCTATGGGAGCGTCTCAGGTGGCTGCTCGGGACGGCAAGCATAGCGTGAAAAAGACTGGTGGATTTTTGAAAAGCATATTTTCTAAGTTTCACTAAGAGATTTGCCAGCGTGAATTGAAAAATGATATACTGAACAGAACAATGAGGGAGAGGGGACATGCCGCAAATACAACCAAGTGAAGTACAAACATTTGCCAGCATTAAGGTCGTCGGAGTCGGCGGTGCAGGTGGCTCAGCTATTAATCGCATGAAAGATGCGGGGCTTTCTGGGGTGCAATTTATCGCTATGAACACCGACGCTCAGGCGTTGCATAATTCAAAAGCCGATATTAAAATCCACCTTGGCCACAGTACGACCAATGGTCTAGGTGCTGGCGCAGATCCGACTGTTGGTGAGGCGGCAGCAAATGAATCTCGTGAGGAGATTAAGAAGGCCCTTGAGGGTGCGGACATGGTGTTTGTAACAATCGGTGCTGGTGGTGGCACTGGCTCTGGTGCTGGTTATGTGGTGGCAGAAATTGCTCGTGAGTTGGGCATTTTGGTGGTTGGCGTGGCGACTCGACCGTTTAGTTTTGAGGGAGAAAAGCGACGAGTTAACGCCGACTGGGCTATTTCTCACCTGGGCCGACAAGTTGACACTTTGATTACAATTCCAAATGATCGGCTACTGCAGACGATTGATCGGCGAACGCCGCTGCTCGAGACATTTAAGATTGCTGATGATGTTTTGCGTCAAGGTGTTCAGGGTATTTCCGAATTGATTACTGAGCATGGTTTGATTAACCTGGACTTTGCTGACGTTAAGGCGATTATGAAGAACGCTGGCTCGGCCCTTATGGGAATTGGGCGTGCGAGTGGCGAAGACCGTGCGGTTCAGGCGGCACAGCAAGCTATTGAAAGCCCGTTGATTGAAGTGTCAATTGATGGTGCTCGTGGCGTGCTGTTTAACGTAACTGGTGGCTATGACATGAGCATGGCAGAAATCCAAGAGGCTGCCGAGATTATTACTGGTGCAGTCAGCCCTAATGCGAATATTATTTTTGGTGCGACGCTAAAGCCTGATATGGAAGATGAGCTGGTGATTACGGTTATTGCTACAGGCTTTGACAGTGAGACATTCCATAATCAAGACGTGGATCTCGAGACGCCAACTACACCGTCTTATTCTAGCGACTCTGATGTTGATGAGGAGATGGTGAAGAATATCGATCTTGAGTTAGATCGGGAGCAGTCAGCTGAGAAGTTTGCTGCCGAGGAGGAGACGAATATCTGGGATACGCCGCCAGCTGAAGATGATGAGGATGACACGCCAGCATTTTTGCGTCGCCGCAAGAAGAATAAGGAGTAATAGTGATGGTCGCGTTTAATATCGGCAATAGTCGAGTGATTGAGTCGCGTGAGGTATCTGATGGTATGGCGATTCGCCGCCGCCGAGAGTCGCCAGATGGTCGCAGATTTACGACGTATGAGCGAATTGAAAAACCAAATCTAGCGGTTATCAAAAAAAATGGCGACCGTGAGTTGTTTGATAGAGTAAAATTGTCGAATGCGGTGCGACGCTCAGTCGGTAAGTTTTTCAAATCTGAAGAAGAAGTTGATGAGATCATTAATGTGGTCGAGGATGCTCTTTATGCACTGGGCGAGTCAGAGATTCCTTCGCGGCGAATTGGCGATCAGGTGATGGACGAACTAGCCAAGAGAAATGAAGTGGCTTATGTGCGATTTGCAAGCGTTTATCACGAGTTTAAAAACTTGGACGATTTTGTAGCAATTCTGGCACAGCGTCAGCAAAAGGATTCTGAATGAAAGTAGTTGTCGTTTATCGTCAGGAAAGCGACCATGCACGTGAAGTGACTAATTTTTTGAGAGATTTCAGTAGCCAGACTGGGCGAGTGATTGAACAGATTGATCCTGACTCACGAGAAGGCGATTCTTTTTGTCGCACGTATGATATTGTGGAATATCCGACGCTGATCGCCATTGATGATAGCGGCGTAATGCAACATTTATGGCGTGGTCGTCCGCTGCCAACGATTAATGAGGTCAGTTTTTATGCGTAGTTTTTTTGCCAAATGGTTTTCTAGAGACAATAAGCGTCGGAAGGTAGCCGAGATTATGTTTTTCGCTGGATCGGGTCTTGGTCTACTGGCGTCATTTATTTTATCAATCGAAACATTGATACTGGCAAAATCGCCAAATGCAGCACTAAGTTGTGATCTAAACTCGGTTATTAGCTGTAGTAGTGTGGCTCAGCATTGGTCGGCATCGCTGCTCGGTTTTCCAAATGCTTTTATCGGTTTGATGGCACTACCAGTTATGGTAACAGTGGCGGTCTCTTTGCTGGCTGGCGTTAAGTTTCCGCGATGGTTTATGCTTGCGGCACAGGCTGGCGTTACTGCTGGTCTTGTCTTTGCGGTGTGGATGTTTTACATGAGCTATGTGGAGATTGGCATGCTTTGTCCGTGGTGTTTGACGTTTGATGTTGGCATGTTGCTAATTTTTGGCGGCATGACGAGACATAATGTGCTGACTGGTGTTATTGACAGCAAAAAGCTGAAAAAATATATTCAGAATGATTATGATATAGTGCTGATGGTGACGGTGGTCGTAGCGGCTATTGTTATGATTTTGGCGAAGTTTGGCGAACATCTGCTGTAAAAGTTATGGCGAGATGAGGATAATTTAGATCTGTTGCCTAACTGTCGTAATGTAGTATAATGACTACATGAAGCTATCTATTATTTTTAGAGTTTTCCTCGGTCTTATGATCGCGGCACTCGGTGGGATTTTGCTGGCACGGAATCTCGAAATTATTACTTTTGAACGTTGGGATATTTTCTGGGGTGTCTTATGGGGTGGCTTATTTATTCTAGCGGGCGTTTCGGCGATGATTACACGTCGAACGATGATAGTACTGTGGGGTGTGTTGCTTGCCTCTATCGGTTCGTCAATTATTTTGGGTGCTTTTGATGTAATCGACGTGAATGCCTGGAAGCTGTTCTGGCCAGTTGTTTTGATCGGCATCGGTCTGAGCATATTGTTCAATTACACCGCCAAGCCTCTCCGAAAGAAGAAAATCCGCACTGATTCGGATAAGCAAAATCGAACAGCGGTGTTTTATGGCGAAAATCTGCAGCCAAGAGGTGATTATACTGGCGGATCGTTGAGTGCATTGTTTGGTGCTATTGAGCTTGATTTGCGTCAGGCCGAGATAAAAGACGGGGCTGTTATCGAGGTGTTTACTTTTTGTGGTGGAGTTGAAATTACTGTGCCAGATACGGTGATCGTCAATAATGAGGTTCGTGGCGTTTTGGGTGGCAGTGAAGATAAAACTGCACCGAAGAAGGGTGCGAAAAAGAACCTGTATCTACGTGGCGAGTGCGTTTTGGGCGGTCTGCAGATAAAATAGTTAATTTCAAAAATATGATAAGATAGCACACTGCTTGGTCGGTGTGCTATAATTGTTATAGGACATTTTTATGTGTAGCTTCAGGTTTTGTTATCTGAGCCAGCACGTGAAATGAGCGGCTATCAACCGCGAAGTCTGCGGGAAGAAATCGGCTTAAACTGGCTGAGATTAGACCCCGCCGTGAGCTTGCGTAAATAGCGAATGAAGAGCTAAAAGAATCACTTCTTTTGGAATCGAGATGGTACCGTCCGTTTGAAACACCTCCAGCGGATTCTCGAAGACAGAAGAGGTGATTTTATTTGGAGAAATTTCTTGTGCTAGCAGTAACCAATCGCAGGAGCCATTCGGTATGAACGAATCTACGCGCACCAATCGAGTGAACAATTTCGTCATTGATCGGATACATGATTATATCATGTATGATATGACTGATTTGGTTCGTGCGGTAGACTTTCCGCGTCAGGTGGCGGGGCTATCGCTGAAAGCTGATGAATTTCATTTGTCATTATTTGCGGTGCGTGAGGAGTACGGGCTAGATGAGGCTGCGTATAGACGGTTAGAGCAGGTATCGTGTCAAGCCGGTGCAGCAATGACCACAGAGCCAGAATTGACCGGTGATTTTCTTAGGCTAAAGGATGACACGACTGACCGTGAAACGATTATCGCGCTTGCTCGATGGGATGAACTAGAGACGTGGCGTGATGCAATTCGTGAGCTGATCCCACAGGCGGAGTTTATTATTCCGCACATAACACTCTATACAAATCAGAAGGGTGCGCTTGGGTATAGTGATCGACATAGGGATCGAGTGCGGGTGCTGGATGATGCAGTGGTGACGACATTAAGAAATATATTGTTAAGGAGTAAATTGTGACCAACCAACAACAAGAATGGCTTGATTTTGCAAAAAGTGTAGCGCACGAAGCGGGCGACATTATGCAAAAATATTTTGGTAAAAAACCGGACGCTCATCTTAAGGCGGACAACACAATTGTGACCGTTGCCGATGAGAAAATCAACCAGCTTGTGATCAAGCGAGTAGCTGAGCGATATCCAGCCCATGATATTGACGGTGAAGAAGCGAGTGCTCGCCGTGGTTCGGACTATGTGTGGGTATGTGACCCGATTGACGGTACGGTACCTTTTGCGATGGAGTTACCGGTATCGGTGTTCTCGTTAGCGTTGGTGATTAATGGCCAGCCGGAAGTCGGTGTGATTTATGCGCCGTTTAGCGATCATTTGTATTGGGCGGTGCGTGGTCGTGGCGCGTACATGAACAGCCAGCCGATTCATGTAAGCCAGGATAGTCTTGATGATCGCGTGGAGATGAATGTTGATTGGTGGCCGAGCGCTCAATGGGATGTGATGCAGG
>DAIQMM010000015.1:0-9206 GCA_036788915.1 Nanosynbacter sp.
GCGTTAGCCGCATTTGGATTCCAGCCGCTTTCTTTTTTAACCAACCAGTCCGCATAGCCCCATTGATCTCGTGGAATATTTGATGCCGCCAACCACTGGTCTTTATTACCGCCGCCAGTGTATGGCATCGTGGCTGGCTTGCTGCCAACAATTTCAATCTGCTTCTTTGGCTGCTCTGTTACCACATTAGCAATTTCCCGCCGAGCGACCTCAACGCCGTTTTGCATATCAACTTCGTAAGTAACCGTCCGTTTACCCTTCACTCCAGCCTGCTTAACTTCTTTATAACTAGCTTCACGGTTCGCATCCTCAACTTTTTCAGTCTCAAAAGCAACTTCCTCTTCGACGGCAACAGTTTGCTTGCCATTACGCCACAGCTCGACTTTCATCATGTCAGAAATCGGCGTATCGCTACTTACTGATAAAGCATCGTCCGCTCCCAAAGTTATATTTTTCTCTTTCAATACTTCGCCGACTGTCTCCGCGTGCGTACGAATAATTGTCAATTTACCGTACAAAATAAACTGCACCACTTTCGCTCTGGTGATCTTCATCGCCACACCAGCACCATCAACCAGAGTATTTTCGGCCGCCTCAAACGCTACTTTGTCCTCTTGATAAAGTTCCATTCCAGCAGCCTGACTAATCAGGGCTGGCGTTTGCTCGGCAGTAGTAATGTGAAGACGACGGCCACCGTCAACAATCGTTATTGGTCGAGCACGATAAACATTAATACTATATTTCTGCGTCTCTATAGTCGTATCCAGGCTCGGCTCAACTACATCATGACCTTCATCAATATCAATAGCAGCCGCCTTCAATACCTCACGGACAGTTCGCGATTTCGTAACTATCGTCCGCTCAGTATTCCGATCGTGAACGGTTACCAGCGTCTCGCCTGCCGCTCTAGTCGGCTGCTCACCTGCCGCCAAAGCCCGATTCATTAACAAAGCACTTACCAAGAAGATAGATAGCAGACCCGCTATCACCATGGCGTTTCTCAAATAGTGTGTAACGTGTAATCTTATACCCATATTTCATGCACGAAACCGTGCCAACTTATTCATTATATCAAATTTTTTCGAGCCGTGCGAACTCGGCATTCAATTTCTTAGTAACACCACTATCAAACTGCACCGTCACGCCAAGCCCCTCAACATCAATGACTTCGCCTGCACCAAAACTCGGACTTCGCACGCGGTCGCCAATATCCAGACCAATTTCATCAGAAAAGAACTGCTCCTCTACGACAGGTCGTGCTGGACGGTCATTGTCAATTTTCAGCAGGCCCATCTCGTCCAAAAATCGTGAGGGCAGGTTATAGCCGATTTGCCCAAACTGCGTTCGGGAACTAGCACAGCTCACAAACAACTCTTCACAGGCTCGCGTTACGCCGACATAACACAGCCGCCGCTCCTCTTCGATGTCGTCTGACATATTATTGTCAAGAACTCGAGAATGCGGCAAAACACCCTCCTCTAGCCCAGCCAAAAATACCACTGGAAACTCCAGACCTTTTGCAGCATGCAGCGTCATTAAAGTAACCTGCTGATCCGCCGCCGTATCCGCCGAAGACATCAATGCCATTTCCTCCAAAAATGTCGCCACGTCAATATAAGCCTTCGCCTCCGCAACCAAGACCCCCAGATTCTCCTGCCGCTCCTCGGCCTGTGCGGTGCCATCATCAATCATCGACCCATAGCCCGTGTCCTTAATGATCCTCTCAAGTAGTTCTGCTGGTGAACTTTCAATATCTTGTTGGAGCGAACTCAATAACTCGCCGCACTGTTTTAAGGCAAGTCTGGCCCGCGGAGTCAGACCCTGAGACTCATCCACTCTCATCAAACCAGTAATGATATCCTGATTTTGTGTATCATTCCAAGCTAGAAACTTAGCCACGCTCGTCGGCCCGATCCCCCGCTTCGGCACGTTGATAATCCTCAAAAAACTGACGCGATCGCTTGGTTGATACAATAATCGTAAGTAAGCCAAAACATCTTTAACGACAGCCCTATCCAAAAAACGCAGCCCGCCAACAATTTTATATGGAATATAGCGTTGACGTAATGCTCTCTCGATCGCATAGCTCTGAGCATTCGTCCTGTATAGCACCGCAAAATCACCGTACTCGCGGCCGCTCGCGACCAGCGACATAATTTTATCAGCGATCATCATCGCCTCCTCGGACTCGCTGTAAACCTGCCACAATTTCGGCTCAATGCCATCACCATTTGCCGTCCATAATGCCTTGTCTGTCCGATTTATATTATGTTCAATCAGCGAATTAGCCAGGTTCAGAATCGCACCAGTTGAACGGTAATTTTGTTCCAGCTTTACCACTGTCGCCCCAGGAAAATCACGCTCAAAATGCAGAATATTTTTATAATCAGCCCCTCGAAAACTGTAAATCGACTGCGAATCATCACCGACAACACAAAGATTTCGTCTATCATTCAGTAGCAGCTGGATAAGTGCATATTGAACGGCATTGGTGTCTTGATACTCATCAATTAGAATATGCTCAAATTGTTGCTGCCACTTACGACGAATGTCTGGTTTTTCGCGTAGAAGCTGGACGGTTTTCAGTAGCAAATCATCAAAATCCAGTGCCATCGCCTTTTTAAGTGCCGACTCATACGCCATAAACAAATCAGCAATTTTCTCCTCACGCGGGCCACGAGCTGACGAGGCAAAGTCTTCTGGGCTTCGCATGTCATTTTTAGCATGAGAAATTATCGAGAGCACGGCCCTCGGCTTAAGATCCTTATCGGTTAGTCCGCGAGCTTTCATCAGCTGTTTCATTAATCCCAACTGATCGTCGGTGTCATAAATCACAAATCGCTTATCAAGACTGATTTGCGAACCATCGGCCCGTAATAATCTCACACAAATGCTATGAAACGTCCCCATCCAAGGCATAAATTGACGATCTTCAGCACTCTCGCCAAGCAGCCGAGCCAACCGCTGACGCATTTCCTTCGCCGCCTTATTAGTAAAAGTAACCGCCAGAATACGACTCGGGAAAACCTGACAGCAACTTATCAGGTAGGCAATTCGATGCGTCAATGTTTTCGTCTTGCCGCTGCCCGCTCCCGCCAAAATCAACAAAGGTCCATCACTATGAACGACCGCCTGGTATTGCTCTTTATTTAAGCCGTCAGTAATACTCGTCATTATCCTATTGTATCAGCAAAAAGTAGGCAGCCGCACCGCCAGCAACGCCGATTGCCAAAAACAGAATAATCAACAAAAATGTTAGCCAACCAGACTTTTTCTTTTCTTTGTGCTGCAAAGCTTGAGTTGATGCCACGGCCGCATCAAACATCGGCTGCGGCTGAGGGTCAGTCTGCTCAGTGTCAGGAGTGTATTGTGGCGGGATATCACCAGTTGAAAACGGAGTCGCTGGTTCCATCTCATCAATCTCAGTACTAAATTGCTGAGCAGCTGGAGATTCTTCCACAGCTTCGCTATCAGACGAACCCTCTTCAACCGCTACCAACGCTGGATCAAACTCTGGTTGAGTCTGCGTAGACTGCTCTGTAGCAAAGTCCGACTGCACTGACGCATCAGCAACCGAGACAGTTGGAGAATCATCTGTTTGCACTTCGACCTCTTCATTGACACCGGCAACGTCAGCTGTTTCATCTGGCACGGGTATAGTATTAATAACCCCAAGCGGACGCTTTTCAACTTCAACATTCTCGATAAACGGCGACATTAATGGCTCGGAGGCACTATTCTGTGCCAACGATTCAGCAATCTTTTCGGTCAGCGACGGCTCGCTCGTCTCGGCAGCTGACTCTAGATTTTCAGCTGGGCGGCCGCCATCTTGCACAAACGCAGGCTCTTCGGTATGACTCTCTTCTTTCACATCAAGCGACGTAGAAACTGGCGGCGTTACAGCAGCTGGCGACATCATATCCTCTTTGCCCTGCTCAATAATTTCACTCATCGAGCCGACTGGTCGCAAAGACACACTAGTGCGTGGCGAACGAGCCATTGCTGGTCGCTGAGTTGTCATATCAGAAGACGGATGAACAACATCCATAAACCGACCAGACGGACGCTTGACGATGGACGGCGACGACACAAGAGGCTCATCTTTTTCAGCAGGCTCGGCTGGTGCGGCATCGACGACATCCGTTTCAGATTTAGGTTTGACTGAAGAAGCACTAACACTACCAAAAAGAGAGTCGGTCTCGGTCATCGGCACGGGCGAAACTGGCTTATCAACCGCTGGCACAGGCACAGCCTGACTAGCAACCGAAGATACTTCGGTCTGCCCAGCAGAAACATTCTCTTCTTTTACGCCACCACTTTGCTGCTTATTCATCAGTGAGTTTACAGCCTTATCCAACTCGTCAAAATCAATATCTGTCATATGCCCCCTATTTTTCTTTACTATGTGCCTTTGTGATTATCTCCTTAAACTGATGCGAATCTAAACTTGCACCACCGACCAGCAGGCCGTCCAAATCACGTATCGCCAGATAGTCAGCGGCGTTATCAACTGTTACACTGCCGCCATAAACGATACGAACTTGCTCAGCTGCAGCTTTTCCATACAGATGGGTAATGTGGCGACGAATAGTAGCTACGGCACTTTTCACGTCAGCTGTCTTTGCATTATCACCAGTACCGATCGCCCAGACAGGCTCATAGGCAATAACAATTTGTCCGAGTTCTTCAGCTGTCACGTTCGCCAGACCGCTCGTCAATTGATCCGCCAAGACATCTTTCGTCTCGTCCAATGCCCGCTCCTGTGCCGTCTCACCAACACAAAGAATAGGCTTAATTCGATTACGAAGAGCTGCTTGCACCTTCAAGCGAATATCTTTATCACTCTCGATAAATATATACCGCCTTTCAGAATGACCAATCAAAGCATAATCAGCAATGCCACGCAAATGGGCCGCCGGAATCTCCCCCGTATAAGCACCATGATCACGCCAATAGCAATTCTGTGCCGCCAGTTTAGCGATACGCCGATTAATCTGCAGGCTTAAGCTCTGAAGAGACAGTATAGTCGGAGCAAGCACCACTTCAACATCACGATATGACGGCAACAGCTGCATCAAATTATGCAAATACAAACTAGCCTCATGCATATTGAGGTTCATTTTCCAGTTACCGATGATCAATTTTTTTCTCATGATAATCCTTATGCCTAGTGTATCACCTCATTTCGTGTACGTCCAGTAAACTTTCGATACCTGGCAATTTTTTTCCGACCATTAACTCCATACTTGCCCCACCACCAGTCGAGACATGAGTAAAACTTGCACCGTCATGACCGTCCCATTTCAAGATAAAATCGGCCGTGTCGCCACCGCCAACAATTGAAGTAACAGATTCGTTTTGAGCAATCGCCAAAGCTATTCTGGCTGAACCAATCGCAAACAGTTCGTCCTCGACCAACCCCATCGGCCCATTCCAAATTACCGTCCTCGCACCACGCAGAACTTCGGTAAACCGCTCAATCGTTCGACTGCCAATATCAAGCACCTTTTCGCCGTCGGCGATACGATCAACAGAGACTTCACGACGCTGAACCTTGTCGGCCGCCACAGCCACATCGCTTGGTAGTAGCAAAAAATCATCGACATTCTCAAGACCAACTTTTTTCGCCGCCATAGCATAAATCTTATCAATCACCTCTTTTTGCCCAGGCTCACATACACTGTTGCCAATATTATGGCCGCGGTACTGCAAAAAAACATTCGCCATCGCACCGCCGACAAGAATCTTATCGGCCACGCCCATTAATCGGTCAATCAGTGCAATTTTATCACTCACCTTCGCCCCGCCAACGATAGCAACAACTGGCGATTTTGGATGATTCATAACTTCGGTGATCGTCATATATTCTTTCTCTAGCAGCAGCCCAGCAACGCTCGGCACACACAAAGTAATAGCATCCGTACTAGCATGAGCACGATGCGACACACCAAAGCCATCTTGCACAAAATAATCAGCATGGACCACCCGCTGAATCGACTTGGCAAATGTCAAATCATTCATCTCTTCCTCTTGGTAAAAACGCAGATTCTCAAGCATCAAAACGCCACCACGAGGAGTCCGCCGCACCGCTTGACGAACCGAATCGCCGACACAGTCATCGATAAACCTAACAGATTGACCCAGTAATTCCGACAGCCGTGCTGCCACGGGACGCAAACTCAACTGCGAATCGCGACCCCGTGGCCTGCCCAAATGAGACATAATAATCACTTTACAGTGTTGCTCTAGGAGATATTTTATCGTCGGCAGCGATGCACGAACACGCAGATCATCAGAGATATCGCCATTTTTTGTCAGCGGCACATTATAATCAGTCCGCACCAAAACCGTTCGGTTATATAAATCAATATCTCGAATTGTCTGCTTTGGAAATCGCTTGCCCACCCAAAAACTCCGCTACTTCAGCGTTCTTACTTGAATCGTGTCAGTTCGACCTGGCTCTGGATGATAGCCGCTCACCAGCACAACAGTTACAGGATCGGTACCAAAATAACCTTCCTGCTTCAGCTCTTCAGCCAGATGTACCGCCGCCTCAGTTTGATCTGGACGAACATATGGCCGAGAAGCATAGCACAACGCCAATTTCTGTGCCGTTTTCTGATTTTCGGTTACACATACAATTGGCAAGTTTGGTCGATATGCACCAACATTCACCGCAGTTGCACCAGTACTGGTTTCAGCGATAATCGCACGTGCACTAATTCGACGTGCTAACTGAGCGGCCGTATAGCTAACGATGGCATCAGTTTTCTGACGCATCTCCGACTTGTCCACCAACATAACCTCACTATGTTCCTGCGTGTACAAGATCGTTTTACGCATCGCTCGAACTGTCTCGATTGGATATTTACCATTGGCAGTCTCATCTGAAAGCATCACGACATCGGCACCCTGAATTACGGCATTTGCTACGTCATTAACCTCGGCACGACTTGGCTCAGGACTGTCAACCATACTGCCCATCATCTGAGTCGCCACGATCACCAATTTGCCATACTTGCGACATAGTGCAATAATTTTTCGTTGCATCACTGGCACGATTTCTGCACCAGCTTCCACCGCCAAATCACCACGAGCCACCATCACGCCGTCGCTGGCCATCACTATTTCCTCCAGGTTCTCTGGACGGATAGCCGACTTAGTCTCAATTTTTGCAATAATATCCGCCGTTGAACCAAGAGCCACCAGACGCTGTCGTAGATCAATAATATCGTCTGCTTTCTGCACAAAACTCAGTGCCACATAATCAAAGTCCTGACCAGCAGCCCACTCAAGATCAGCAATGTCTTTTGGAGTCAAAATATCACCACCAAAATCAGTATCTGGCAGGTTCAAACCCTTGCGGCTCATCAAAAAACCATCGTTGAGAACTTCAACTTTGATGGCTGTTTCACTGACAATTTCGCGAACCATCGTCTTGATTTTGCCATCAAACATATAAAGAGGCTCGCCGACTTTCATCTTTTCTGCCAAATTATACTGCACTGGCAAGTTAAAACTACCGTCATGCTCAACAATTTCCGAATCCAGCACCAGCATATCGCCAGTTTTGACGGTCAGCATATTGTCCTTAATAATACCAAGTCGAATTTTTGGGCCTTGCAAGTCCTGCAAAATCGCCACTGGCTTACTCAGGCGACGACTCGCCTCACGCACCCAGCCAATCTGTTCCAGCCGACCTTCGTTATCGCCGTGGCTAAAATTGATCCGAATGCCGTTAACGCCAGCGTCCAACAATTGAAAAACCTTCTCTTGACTGAAGGTAGCTGGCCCGATGGTTGCTAATATTTTTGTTCGTTTAAATACATTTTCATTCATTTTTACAATTATAGCACAAATATAACAGTGATGGCACCTCACTTTTGAGGCTATCTAACGAATCTTTAGACTGCCATCCATATGTGTCATCAACGGGTCGAGGAAGATGGTTATTGATCTAACAGAAAAAGGAGCGAAGTGGATTGGAAGGATTTTGGAGGGCGGAAGAACTGAAGATCCGATAGATCAAAATCTCAAAAGCTATTCAGCTGATTAATAGATCCGACTACTGAGCCAATACCCCATACTGCCCCATTCATATAAACTATTTCTTGATAAGTCTCAGGGTCTCCTAGGTCATACCCGCAATGTTGTAGTTCATATTCACCCCTATATATCTTTCTGCTACATAGGTCTGGTTTGCCGATAGACCTCTCGACTACGTCTCTAGCTGTGCCAATCTTGACACCTCTCATCTTCTGGTAAAACTCGTCCTTAGTTAACCAAGGTCTACTGTTAGCATCGGAGCTAGTATTAAGACGAGGAGCTTGCTGATGTAGATATAGAATTATTACAGCTCCAGCGGCAAAACATATAGCCACGCAGGCTAGTGCAATTGCCACGAGCTTAATCAACTTTTTATCTTTGGAAAGACGGCTGTTGCTTGCCATAAGCTTATTCTATTATTTTATACTAGATAATTCAACCTACTTACACACCTGGGAATGGTTGGATTGATCTTGGAGGGCGGAGAATTCAGGACTATCAAGATTAAAATCTTTACGTGATATAGTACCGTCTTTAATGCTGTCAGCAAGACTGCCTATAGTTTTTCCCTTATCTACACCCTCAAAATCAACATACGCCAAGGCTGATAGATTTAGATAGTCTTTAGTGCTCACCATATAAGATCCTCCTTCGGTAGTGTAGATATATTATCTAGACATTTTTTAAGTTTTCTAGTGATACATTTTCGTCTACGCTACAAGAAACACCCCTTCTATCTTTTCCGCTAATATCTAGCATGCTAGATGATGCTCGAGAAACACCTTGAAGTCTTATATATTGCACCATTTCAAATAGTCTACTAGCTATGTCATTTTCTAGTATTTCTCCGTCTCCCCTATACCTTACAGCAATTGAATATACGGTTAATCCATATTTGCCTTTATTTCCAGCCAAAAACACCTCCTCAAAAGTTGGCTTTTCCAGAGTGAAGGTACGTTCTACGTCTGGATCTACTATGCCTAGCCTAATTTTGACATCAACGGGCATGTCTTTAAATATTTCTCTGACTTTGGGCTGAATTTTGGTAGTTTGTTCTTTTTGCCAAGTTCTTACTACATAGTCGTCGCTGTACTTCGTCTGGTTATCCACCCGAGAAACATACACCTTTATGCTTTTATCTGATTTAAGATAGCTAACGC
>DAIQMM010000016.1:0-8860 GCA_036788915.1 Nanosynbacter sp.
GCGTTAGCAAGGAAGAAAAGCTGGTTTTCCAGATGGACGGCCGCGTCAAAAGCGTCTACAGTCTATTCAAAAAACTTGATAAGGTCGGTGATATTGATAAGATTTATGATTTGATCGCCCTGCGAGTCATTGTCGATGATTTGTCGACAGGCTATTTGGTTTTAGGGATTTTACACGATATGTACCAGCCGATGCACGAGCGAATTAAGGATTATGTCGCCAACCCTAAACCGAATGGCTACCAAAGTCTGCATACCACAGTGCAAACGCCGAGCGGGCAAATTGTTGAATTTCAGATTCGCACCAAAGAAATGCACGAACATGCCGAGCGTGGCTTGGCAGCCAGTTTCCACTACAACGAGCAGAAATTGACCGACGCTTACAAAAAAGGTCGCATGGGTTCTATGCCAGCAGATTTGTCATGGATTCGCGAGCTTCAGGAAGCGGCAGCGTTGGCGGGCGAAGGCAAACGGTTTGACTCTGACAAGTTCCGCATGAAATTGTTTTCAGACCGCATCTTCGTCTATTCTCCGAAAGGCGACATTTATGATCTGCCGAGCGGTGCCTTCCCGCTGGATTATGCCTATCGCATTCACTCTGACATCGCAGCACACGCCAGTGGCTTCAAGGTCAATGGCGTAATGAAACCGTTCAATTACGAGCTACAACACGGCGATGTCGTCGAAGTCTTAACCAGCAAATCCGCCAAGCCAAAACTGGCCTGGCGCGACATGGTCGTCACGCCGCACGCCAAAAACAAACTGCGTATGCAATTGTCAAAAAGCGGCGGCGTACTCGGACATTTGACTGGATTAACCGACGGCGTTTCGTCACTGTTTCGACGGTAAGTTTACTTTACAAGATAGTATTACGCCTGCTCGTTCCAGCGGGTGATTGAATCACGGATGATTTGCTTGGCGCGTTCAACATCACCAAAGCCCTTGACCACTGTTGAGCCTGGCTTCTTCATATCTTTGTAGTGGTTGAAGTGATGTTCAATTTGCTTAAGCAGCTGTGGCGGCAAGTCTTCCAACGAGTTGATAGCATCGCCAGTATTGCGGTCATCAGCTGGCACCACGATCACCTTGTCATCAACCTCATCATCATCAACAAACTCCAGCACACCAATAACCTTTGCCTCCATGAAAATACCTGTTGTCAGCGGCTGATCGGTGATAATCAAAGCATCCAATTCGTCGCCGTCCTCATCCAAGGTCTGCGGGATGAAACCGTAGTTAGTTGGCTTGGCGAAGATTGCTGGCTCGACACGGTCCAGTTGCATGACTGCCAGCTCACGATTCCATTCAATCTTGTGGTTTGAGCCTTGCGGGATCTCAACAACGACATTGACGATGCCGTTCTCCACATCACCAGGTGTTAAAATTTGATTAAAGTCTGCCATAATTTACTCCTCTCTGGCTTTTTCTTGTAAATATTCACGAATTTGCAATGCTGCCACCGCGCCCTCGCCGACCGCCGAAGCGATTTGCATGGTCGCACCCGAACGGACATCGCCCGAGGCAAAGACACCAGGGATATTGGTACGCAAGTGTTCGTCAGTGACGATGTGTCCGCCGAGATCTAGCTCCACGTCTGAGTCAGCCAAGAACTGCGTGTTCGGGATGAGGCCGATGAAGACGAACAGACCGTCTGCAGTAAATTCTTTTTGCTCGCCGTTTTGGGTCGATTTTACACCGTAGAATTTGTCGTCTTTGACGATAATTTCATCGGTTGTTGCACCGATGTGGACAGTAATCTTGCCCTCATCGACATACTTTTGCAGCTCTTTTTGCAGAACGTCGCTGGCACGCAATTTACTGCGTACCAACAGGTCGATGTGGCTGGCGTAGCGAGTCAAAAAGATCGCTTCCTGGACTGCCGAGTTGCCGCCGCCAACGACGATCAGCTTCTTGTCGCGGTAAAACGCCCCGTCACACGTCGCACAGTAATGCACGCCGCGGCCGTACAATTCGTCTTCGCCTGGCACACCCAACTTGCGGTGATTTGAGCCAGTAGCTAGTAGCACCGCTTTGGCTCGTACTGGCTGACCATCGATCGTCAACTCCAATTCGCCGTCAACTTGCTTCAGCTCCGTGACGTCGCCGTACTCGATATCCGCACCGAACCGCTCAGCTTGCTGCTGCAATTCGGACGCTAATTTCATACCAGTTACACCCTCAGCGAAGCCTGGGTAATTATCAATTTGGTCAGTGATAGCCGCCATACCACCAACCACGCCGCGTTCATACAGTGTCGTCGGCACATCTTCACGTGACAGATAAATTGCAGCTGTCAGTGCACTTGGACCAGCACCAACGATGATAACTTCTTTAGACATTTAACCCCCTTGACCTATAATATCGCTTGATAATTTCTGGCATTTCTGGCTGCGGAATATCAGCTGGCTTTTCGATAGCCATAATCACAAACTTCAGTGGTGAATTGGCAGGGATTTTGTCGCCCTGAGCCTGATTTCCGTACGCCTTGTCAGCCGGAATCGTCAGTTCGCGCACGCCACCAATCTTCATACCTATCAGCCCTTCTTTCCAGCCCTGAATTACCGACGTATTCGCTGGACCATCTATGGCAAGCGGTTCTTTCAATTTGCCGTCAGCGATTGATTGATCAAAAACCTCACCTTTGGCATTCCAACCAATGTAATACACCGCAAACTTGGTATCGTCTTTAACCTCTGCTCCATCGCCTTCCACTAGATCTTCTTTACCAAGCTCTTTAACATCGCTCGCCTCAAACGCGCTGACTCGCGAACCAAACTCGGCAAACTTGCCATAATATTTCTGACTCAGCTCCGAAGTCTGTGCTTCCACTTTTTTCTGTCGCTCGCTAATAGTCTTGGAATATTCTTCCTGGGCTTTTTTTAGTGCCGCCTGGTCCTTAGCTTCGTTTCCTGGAGCTACGATCATGGCGATAAATCCACCAATCGTCCCCAAAAACATCATGCCAGCAATCACCCAAATCCCTATTCTTTGGCTTTTTGTTGTTGCCATAATCCTCCTTTTATTTACTCCTCCAATTATATCAATTTTGATCAAGCACAACAATCACTCGAAGCTAAGCTTGCACCGCACCGAGTTCGGCTGCCGCAGCAACGATCCCCTCGATTATCGGCGTAATGTCTTTATCGGTCAATGTACGCTCGAGGCTAGTGAACTTTATATTGAAAGTAATAGTTTTCGTCGAGTTGTCGCCGTCTGGCTGGTAAATTGAAATTGGCGTAATGACAATTTGCAGCTCTTGGTGGCTATCTATAACGTCCTTAACGCAGCCATACACCGACGCATAATTGACCTGAGCTGGAACTTTGAGAGAAAGGTCGCGGCTGGTCGATGGGTAGCGGCTGAGCGGTTGGTAATGACTACCTCGCTTGGCGTAAACAGCCTCTAGGCCAGCCGTGTCCAAGCTAGCCGCCGCTACGTAGGCTGGCAATTTGAAATTCTTGATGACCGACTGTTTCAATTCGCCAACCATGCCGATGAACTGCCCGTCGGTTGTCTCGACCAGTGCACTGCGTGATTGTTCAAATGGTGCTGTGACTGGGAAGTTGAGTTCTTGCTCAACTGGCTTAAATACCAGCTCAGCGCCAAGGTCATGTGCCAATTGCTCAACCAAGCGACGAATTTTGTAAAATGGCGCGCCAGTCCCCGGATTTTTGGCGGCATAAACCATGTCCGTAAACTGGCTGGCTTCTGGCAGACCATCTTCACCCAAACCATGCATTTTGATATGACCCTTACCCATTTCAAACAAGGCAAATGCATCATGTCCAGCCTTGATGTTGGCGTGAACCTTGTCGAGCAAACTCGGTAGCACCGTCAAGCGGTAGTACTGCAGATCAGGGCTAAGGGCGTTTGATAATTTATATGCCTGGCTAATGTCTTGCTCGGCGTTTTTCAGGATGCGTTCGTGAACAAAACTGTAGGTTAAGACTTCGTTGGCACCGGCACGCGACAGACTTTGGCGAACGGCGTTTTTTAGTTCGCGACGCAGGTTTTTTGGTGTTGATTTGATACTGCGACGCGGCAATTGACGTGGCAATTTATCAAATCCATACAGTCGGCCAACTTCTTCAACAATGTCCTCCGGCAATTCAAGGTCGGTGCGCCAGAACGGCGATTGGATGCAAATATAACCCAATTCTTCTTCCGGACCATGACTCTTTATTTCCACATTATTCAACAATTCGCAAATATCATCGTCAGATAAGTCCAAGCCCAATCTTTCATTGATAAACTTGCCATCAATGTCAATATTTGCCGGTGTGTACTTTCCATTAAAATAATCGTCGAGCTCGTCATTAAATTGCTTCAAATCAAAAACTTCACTAGCCTGTACCCCGCCAACCATACTCATCAGCTGCTTCAATACGGCAGCATTTTGCAGTGGTGACTGGCCCTTGTTAAACCGCGTCAACGCATCGGTAAAAATACCGTGACGCATGGCGGTGCGGCGCAGCGCATACATGTCAAAATTAGCACATTCCAAAACGATATTTTTAGTATCACTTGAAACCTCAGTGTCGGTACCGCCCATAATTCCCGCCAGACCAATCACGCCCTCGCCGTCAGCAATGACGATGTCGTCCGTCGTCAGCTCATATTCTTTGCCATTGAGCAGACTGACTTTCTCGCCGTCACGAGCCATCCGCGCCCCGAGTGTAGACCCGCGCAATTTGTCATAATCATAGGCGTGCGTTGGCTGCGCCGTCATCAGCATAATGTAATTCGTGGCATCAACAATGTTGTTAATCGGCTTACCACCCATTGCCACCAGCTGGCATTGCAGCCACAGCGGACTCGGGCCCACAGTAACATCACGGATTGCCACCGCCATAAAGCGCGACACTAATTCTGGCGCATCGTTCGTTACTGTCAATTCTAGACCTTCGGCCTCAGCAAACTTCTGCTCTGATTTGTACCACTCGGGGCTAGTAAACTGCTGGTGAAAAATCCCAGCAATCTCGCGCGCCACGCCGAGCTGCCCAAAACAATCCGGCCGGTGAGTAAACATCTTATTCTCAATATCCAGCACGTAATCATCCAGCCCAAACATTTCCGCGAAACTCGCACCCGCCGTGAGCTCAACGCCCGCCGGCACGTCGCGTTCACGAATCTCAACAATCCCCTCGTGATCCGCACCAATCGCCAGCTCATCCGCCGCCGCCAACATACCTTGACTGAGCACACCGCGCAGTGGTCGCGCGTCCAGCACGAATGGCTCGTCATCATCAAAACTTGCTGGCACCGTGCTTTTTGGCAGCAACCAAATCGCCCACATATCCGCATGCACATTCGGCGCACCGCAGACTACTTGTACCAGACCATTGTCATCACGCGGTATATCTGCCACCGCACCGCCATCATCGATCTTGGTCACACTCAGCCGATCAGCGTCAGGATGCTTGGCACATTCAACCACTCGGACGATTCGTGCATCACCATATTTAGCTTTGAGGTCGATCACCTCTTCGACACCACCAAGTTGCTGATTGACCCGCGCCACCAACTCGTCCACTGGCGGTAATTCAAAATTAATCAATTGTTTGATAAGATTTAGGCTGACTTTCATACTAGTTACTAGTATACCATCTTATCTGTAACTATTCGACTTTTGTAAAGCTAGGCTACAAGCTGGCGATGATTAGCAATATTCTTTTGCTCTATACGAAGCAATGATGTCCTGCTGTTCGGGTGTAAATCGCCGTGATTCGCGCATTTTTTGGTAAGCTTTATTGCGCGTCCAAGTGTCAATATGTCCGTTTTCTAGTTCAGCCAGCGTCAACTCAAAAAACTGCGCCGCCGCCGTAGCGTATAGCCAAGCCAGTGCCATTTTGACATAGTAGCCGTCGTGGGTAATGTTTCGCAATGCCGCAAAAACTTTGTCGATATATGCTTCGTCCAAAAAATTAGTCATCAAAGAAACCACGCCGTAGCGCACCGTAAATTCAGCTTCGCTTTGCAAACATTCCAACGCAAAATCCCACCACAACTCACTAGTAAATCGCCGCTTTCTCTCAACAAATACATCAATGTGTGCCCACGAATCAACGCGGGGCAAATATTGCTTGGTCAAATCAATCGCAGCCTGATCATCGAGCCGAGCGTGCGTAATCAACAATCCACACAGCAGCACGTAGTCGAATGATTCATTTTTCTCTTTCAACAATGCACTGATTTCCGCCGCACTCATATCAGACGCCAATTCCCGTGCCAGCCGCCGCAAGTCCGGCACCCGCACGCCGACGACCGACATCTCGGTGTTGACAATACGCTTATTAAACTCAGCATACACCTCATTGCCTTCAGCGAGTTTTGTCAGCTTCATCACAATGTCATCATGCATATCACTATCGAATTTCGTTTTTAATTAATACAGCAGCACGACGTATAGTCATATTACCTATTGTATATTACCCAGCTATATCAGCCCATGTCATGCTGTAGTAATTTTAATATTTAAACCCCATTGCTGTACAGTACCACACATTGAATAGCCTTCTGGAAACAGACCCTCAATCGCCCAACCATTACTCTGCAAACAAACAATTTGTTGTGGCTCGGGTACGAAATGGATATACAATTTACGTCCATAATCAGCCAACAACTTTGGCAAATTAATAATCAACAGCTCAAAGGCAGCGTCTGACTTCGCCGCCAATGGCATAATTTTAATTGGTTGACCTTTCTTCGGTGTCGCAACTGCGACGCCAACCACCTCATTGTTTTGCTCAGCAATGAAAATGAGCTTATATTTAGCACTGACATCTCGGCTCTCACGCCGCTGATAACCAGTAAACAATGCATCTACCCACACATCATCCACGCCATAAAAATCACTACTTACTCGCGACAAAATTAATTGACGAGCTGGAGTGGCATGCTTTTTCTCATCAAATGGAACGACTTTAATACTTGATAAATCATGAGTCCTGTTTTGAACCAATGGTTTATACAGCATACATTCGTCAATGCCTGGTTTGTAATGATCGTACGCCTTGCCAGCCAAATGAAATCCTTTGCTTAACAAAAAATTGAGCGTGGCTTGGTTTTGGGCAGTTGCCGTACAATAAAGCTGTCTTGCATGTTGTCTGCGGGCAAACTTCTCGGCATAGCGAAGCAACTCGCTACCGACGCCAAACTTACCACGATATTCTGGCACAACGATGAGTGGACTAATTTTAACCGTTCCCTGCTTCTTGACAACCAAATGAATCATTCCAGCGGGGCGTTGGTTCACTTCAGCGATAAACATATATTGCCTGGCTGAAAATTGGCCAACTGTATCAATATTATCGTTGGTATGTGCGGCGAAAATACGTTGAGCGTGTGCCCGGTGATCACCGTCATAAAATGAATCAAGCGTCCGAGACATTAGACTAGAAACGAATTCAATATCGTTCTTATTGGCTTTCCGTATGATGACAGCAACCGATCGTTTCATAGGTTTAACATTATTATCAGATATTATGCTTAATCATGCAATACAGCTTTACGTTTCACCTTCATGGCACAAGCACAAATTCAATACCGACAACACTGCACTGAAGCTGCTCGTCAAGTGGGTAGAACTCATTCATCTGACGCTCCAACCATTCAACACTCTCGCCACCAAACTTACGCGGATCATTATGTGAAAATAAGTCATGGAACGTTGCGTAACGTAACAAACCAACAACTGTCGCAGTGACAGTCTGACTAGGATTCTCAACATTAGTAAATATGATACGGTCGCCGAGTTGAATCTTCCGACGCTTCTCATCGTAAAGCCGCGACTCGATAGTTTTCCGACCAGAAACAATAGCAACAAACGGCTCAGGGTGAAGCTTAAGTCTATGCGTAGTCATGCCAATATTATAACAGCATCAGCATTTCAGTTTCTTATCCTTCAACGTTAACACCACGTCCGCCTGCTTAGCTAGCTGTTTGCTGTGAGTGACGACGATGACGCATTTGTCGTTTTCGTGGGCAGCTTGGCGCAGGATATTGATGATGTCGCCAGCGGTGGTTTCGTCGAGGTTGCCAGTCGGTTCGTCCGCCAAGATAATCGGTGCGGAGGACATCAGGGCCCGTCCGATTGCTACGCGTTGTTGCTGACCGCCAGACAGTTTCATGACATTGCGGTGAATGTGATCGTCGTCCAAGCCCATGGAGTGTAACGTTTCGTTGGTGGCTTTAGGATTAACCAATTTCAAGTTTTCCAGCGGCGTCAGATAGTCAATTAGATTATAATTCTGAAACACCAGCGAGATATTGTGCTTGCGATGATGCGAGTAGCCCTGCTCAGCGATGTCTTCGTCTTCGAACAAAATCTGCCCGCCAGTCGGCGTATCCAGTCCCGCTAGTAGCCCCAGCAGTGTCGATTTACCGGCACCAGAACTACCGACGATGGCGTAGAATTTGCCTTTTTCAAATTGATAATTGATGCCGTTGAGCACATTGCTAGTGCCGTCGGCGTATGAGTAAATGATATCGCGTAACGTAAGTATTGACATGATAACTCCTAACTTAATTTTGCTAAAATTTGCTTTGGTGATTGGCGCATGATTGGTGCGGTGGCAGCGATGGCTGATAGCAGAACGACCATGTAGCCGAGGATGAAAGCTTGCAGATAGGTCGCCACTGGCGCGGCCTGCACCACAGTCTTTTCTATGCGCTGGCTTTGATCGGTTTGCGCTGTCAGGGCGGTAGAAATCTGCGATGAGGCGACCGAGCCGATGGCGAGTGCGAACACCGAACTCACTGCAGCAATGATGGCGAGCTCCGCCAAGAATTGCCCGATAATCCGCCACTTCGACGTGCCGATGGACAGCAAGATGCCAATTTCATGCAAGCGGCCGCGCACC
>DAIQMM010000017.1:0-8208 GCA_036788915.1 Nanosynbacter sp.
GCGTTAGCAAAATTGACAAAAGCAAGGTATGACACAAGCACAGCTGGCGGCGGCAATTGGTACGTCTCAGAGTGCGATTCATCGGATTGAAAACGGTGGTCAGAATATTAGTATTGAGATGGTGGCTCGGATTAGTGAAGTTTTGAATAGTAATATTATGACAGTTAATAAGTCTGGAAAAATGAACTTTCGAGTGCATGGCGGCAAAAAACTGTCTGGTGAGATAAATGTAAAAACAAGCAAGAATGCGGCGGTTGGCTTGTTGTGTGCCAGTCTTTTGAATAAGGGCAAAACTACGCTGCGAAGGGTGGCACGAATTGAAGAGGTCAACCGTATTTTGGAAGTGCTGGATTCGATCGGTGTTAAGACTAGATGGCTGCCTGATAATGATTTGGAGATTGTGCCACCAGCTCGGCTGCGACTTGAAGATATGGATGTTGAAGCTGCCAAGCGGACGCGAACCGTTTTGATGTTTTTGGGTCCCTTGTTGCATCAATATCACGATTTTCGGCTGCCTTTTGCTGGCGGGTGTAATCTTGGCAAGAGAACAATTGAGCCGCATTTAAGTGGTCTGCGGCATTTTGGAATGAATGTGGCGACTGAAACTGATTATTATCACGCAATAACTGGGGAGCGGACTGGTGATAAAACTGTTCTTCTGACCGAGCGTGGCGACACGGTTACCGAAAACGTTATTATGGCGGCGGCTTTGTCGCCTAGTGCGACGATTATTCGTAATGCCAGCCCAAATTATATGGTGCAAGATGTCTGTTTCTTTTTGCAGAAATTGGGCGTGAAAATTGAGGGGATTGGCACAACGACCTTAAGGGTCACTGGACTTAAAAAGATTGATAAGAACGTGGAGTATTATCCGAGCGAAGATCCGATCGAGGCGATGAGTTTTATCGCGGCAGCGGCGGTAACCAACTCGGAAATTACCGTAAAGCGTGCACCAATTGAGTTTCTGGAGATAGAGCTGGCGACGTTGGCGGAAATGGGACTGAAGTTTGAACTGAGTGATGAATATTACGCCAATAATGGCCGCACTCGACTGGTCGACATTAAACTCAAGCAGTCGAACCTCGTTGCTGCAAAAGATAAACTTCACGCGTTGCCGTTTCCTGGTATCAACATGGATAATTTGCCGTTTTTGGGGCTTATTGCTACGGCTGCCGACGGTCGCACGTTGGTGCATGATTGGAGTTATGAAAATCGAGCAATCTACTTTACCGAGTTGAGTAAATTGAATGCCCAGATCGAGCTGGTCGATCCTCACCGAGTGTACATTACTGGGCCGACGAAATGGAAGCCTGCAGATGTGATCGCCCCGCCAGCACTGCGTCCGTCTGTAGTGGTGCTATTAGCGATGCTCGCCGCTCCTGGCGTATCGACTCTTCGTGATGTTTATTCGATTAACCGCGGCTACGAAGAGCTGGCTGAACGATTAAATCTTCTAGGTGCGGAAGTTGAAGCGATTATTGAATAGATTGACTATCTCTTTGGGAGCAAGAACTTCAGATAATCCTTTAGCATGCGTGCTCCAGAGATAATCGGTAGGTAGGCGTTTAACTGGCGGTGAATGTGGCGTAGTAACATGGTGTCGTTGCCTATGATAGTTGCCGCTTTGTACATATTGACGTACAGCGACTTTACTTCGTCTTCATAATTATGACCAGTTACTTCCAGGCAAGCGATTGGTTTAACGTCTGCCACTCCGCCATCGCTGGTTGAGATAAGCAGTTTTAGATTGGCAATGTCTTTCTCCCATGAAGTACCACACGCTTCGAGGCCGATCATCGGCACGTTTATGGCGATATCTGACCCAACCGCCAAGGCTCGCCCCAGTTCTTCGTCGTAATCTTGAATATAATGCACTCGTTCACGTAGGACTGGGTCGTTGTCAATTAATTTTAGAACGTCAATTAGCCGCTGATACATCACGGAATCGCCCTGATGTACTTTTCCTGCCAAGATATAGTGTGCGTTGTGGCTGATTAAAATCTGTCGCAATGTTTCAATATGTTCGAACGGCATATATGGACGTTTATAATTGGCAAACCGTCGTTTAAAGTCAAAAAGAATCGCATCGGTTGGAATCTGTACAACGCTGTTATATTGGTCTCGCCTATGCTGTAATACGGCGTTTAATTCTCGCCGACCAGCACGTTTCAGTTGGCGAATCTCTTGAATATCAAGTGTTTTTAGGGATTCGGTAAAATGTTCGGTTGGCAAGTCAAACTTGTCGATAATTCCGTGATTACGATATGAAGATATAATTTCTGGAAGCACCCATGTTTCTAGGTCAATGCCGTTAGTGATTGCATGAAACTTAACCTTGTCGTCATTGCGGTCGCGGAAATTGGCGACTTGTGCGTGCAATTTGCTGACACCATTTTTTGCTTCAGTTAGTTCAATCGCCAAGAGGTTTGGCCGTAAGCGATCATTTTTAAACTGTTCCATCAGCCAGCAGCGTACGGCATTGCTTTTGATGTTCGGCAGTACTAATTTTTCAAACTGCGAGCGGTGAAACTCTGGCTCAGCTGCCTGGAGTAGGGTGTGGTTGGTGTATAGCGTGTGCTTGCGAACATAAACGATCGCTTCGTATAGATTCATGCCATTTGAACACAGCTCGTCCAGTCGAGCTAGGGCTGCGAAGATGGTTGCGGTTTCGTTTAATTGAATTACGGCTGGCTTGATACCGACCAATTTCAGGGCTTTATAGCCGCCAAAGCCGAGAGCAACCTCCTGATATAAACGGTGGTCGCCAGAACCGTCGCCTTCGTACAATTGTCCGAAGTTTGGCTCAGAGATTGTTATAAATTGCGTTGAACCGAGCGTCTTGCGAAAAATGTTTAGCTGCGTGTCTGGCTGCCCGTTGGAGCTGACATAGATGTCGTCGATATATTCAAATCCGTAATCTTTTGGAGAGACGGTTTTAATGTATTCTTCTTGTGTCAATCCACTGATCTTTTGATGTGATTCGCTGCGGTAAAATGGCGTTACCACCACGAAAGGTATCTCTAATTTTTCAGCCACTCGTCGCGTGTCTGCAGCCAACACGCCCAGCCCGCCGCCGCCTTTAATGCCGTTGGCTTTATCGTAAATCTCCATCGTCCAGTAGACGTACGGACGCGATTCTGACAGTTGATGAGTTAGGCTGCTTCGTTCGATGACATTATAAAACTCAGACGCATCCTCGATGTCTTGCGGCTGATACTTCGGCGACTCTGTATAAGAATATGGATCCATGATGCCCTTTATGGATTAAATAACAAAAAAATGGTGCGGGTGCGGAGAATCGAACTCCGATCTCAAGTTTGGAAAACTTGCATACTAACCGCTGTACTACACCCGCAAGCCATTTCATTATAGCAAAAAAACGTTGACAAGAAAATATGATATGATGGGGGAATGAGACAATCTTTTCGATATTATGACATTACTGTTGCTTTCTACGCAGCAATTCTCCTCATATCAAATATTGCAGCGACCAAATTGGTTGATATCGGTGGTTTTATTTTGGATGGCGGCTTTGTCTTATTTCCGCTAGCTTACATCATTGATGATATTCTGACCGAGGTTTATGGCTATCGTTATGCACGGCGAGCAATTTGGACGGCATTTGTCATTATGCTACTGGCGGTATTGACGTTTGCGGCAGTCATCGCTTTGCCGCCAGCAGCCGAGTATACTGGCCAGTCGTCATTTGCGGCGGTCTTGGGCTTTTTGCCGAGAATTGCACTGGCAAGTCTCCTGGCGTTCGTTGCTGGTAGTCTGGTGAATGCGTTCGCCTTGGCACGAATAAAAGTACGAACAAAAGGTAAAATGTTGTGGTTGCGGTTTATTGGCTCGACGGTGTTTGGGGCTGGGCTTGATACGGTGCTGTTTTGTGTTGTTGCTTTTGCTGGCGAATTGTCGCTGGATGGAATGCTCAATTACATCCTCGTCGGTATCGCTCTGAAAATTGTTGTAGAAATTGTTCTTTTGCCAATAACCTACAGAGTAACTTCGCTGTTGAAGAAACGCGAGGGGGCGGATGCGGATGATACGAATACCGACTTTGCCCCATTTCACCTTTCGGTTAAGTAAGAATAGATGATATAATGAAATAGGCTTGCCCTGATAGCTCAGCTGGATAGAGCAGAGGACTTCTAAGCCTAAGGTCGTAGGTTCGAATCCTACTCGGGGCACCATTTAATTAAGGGGGTATCATGGATGCGAGTGGAAAGCCGCAGGCATCGCGTGAATTGATCGAGAGATTGTCGAATCCGACTGTAGCGGCGGGTTCGGCGAGTGCATACGGCACGACAAGATACCAGTCTCTCAACAGGAAATGCGATAATGAACGTCGGTTTATAAAGGGATATCGTGACTCTGCGGTTGTTAATTCAAACTTAGGTCCCCGCCGCGTTGGCTCTGAAATGGGAGTTGTGCGTCGTCGTACAGTTCAGGCTGATCAAGCCGAAGGCAGTGTGCCGCTGGCTGGTCAAAATCGTCGCCTAAATAATGTTTCGCCCCGTCCTAATTCTACTGAAGCAAATAACCGTCAAGCGTTTAATTCTGGCAATACGCAGCCAACATTTCGAGAGCCGCCAGCTCGCGGCTATGACCCATTCTCGTAGAAATAAAAAATCCTCACCGCGTGTGAGGTTCTTTTTTTGGAGGGCCAGGAGGGGCTCGAACCCTCGACACCCTGCTTAAGAGGCAGGTGCTCTAACCAGCTGAGCTACTGGCCCATATTTGCGATTTTAGCACATACTATGCCATAAATCAATGCTTGGGGCGAATGATGGGATTCGAACCCACGGCCTCCGGAGCCACAATCCAGCGCTCTAACCAACTGAGCTACATCCGCCATATGACAAGCCTTACAGATTATAACACATCTCATCTCTGTACTCAAGGCACTAAAATTGATATACTAAACTGATATGAAAGAGCTGAATGGATTAGAATTGGCAGGTTTTGTAAAGGAGCGTCAGGCGAAACAGGTGCGAGCTTTGCGACAAGCTTGGTGTATTCAGCCGCGATTGGCAATTGTTACGGACACGGATAATCCAGTGATCGAGACCTATATGCGACTTAAGCAGCGTTACGGTGCGGATATTTTGATCGATGTGGAGATTCATCGGGCAGAGCCTGGTCGGGCATTCGAGACGATTCGGGAGCTAAATAGTCGTGATGATGTTCAGGGGATAATCGTTCAGTTGCCAGTTAGTGATGCCGGTCAAACAGGGGAATTGCTGGAGAGCGTGGCTTTAGAGAAGGATGTTGACGGGTTGCGGCGGGATACGCCATTTCAGGCGGCGACTCCGACGGCGATTATGTGGTTATTGGCAGGTTATGGTATTGATGTCGCTCAGAAAAAGGTGGCGATTGTTGGGCGTGGACGGTTGGTCGGTGCACCTCTGGAGCGAGCGTGGAAGCGGTCAAATATTGACGTGGCGGTTTTTGAAAAAGGTGACGATTTGCGGCAGTTGAATAAATACGACCTCATCGTGACGGCGACGGGTGTTCCTGGGCTGATTACGAATCAGATGGTTCGTCCAGGTGCTATCATTGTCGATGCTGGTACGGCGTCGGAAAACGGTAAGATAGTTGGTGATGTAGATGAATTGGTGCGTCAGCGTCAAGATATAACCATCACTCCTCAAAAAGGAGGCGTTGGTCCGCTAACAGTGGCAGCATTATTTGACAATGTGATTAATGCTTGCTTAAAAATCGCTAACGCTGCAAAAAATTAGATCGATTTTATGGCGGCTTTTACTTGGTCGACGACTTGTCGGGGTGTTAGATTTGCCTTGACGATGTAATTACTGACACCTAGATCGCGTAGTTCTTTCGGTGCTTCTTCTTCGCCGAGGTTGGTTAAGATAATTACAGGAATCGTCTTGCCCCAGTTGTGTGCCCGAATCTGCTGCAGTGCCTCAACACCGTTCAGCTCTGGCATCTGTAGGTCAAGTAGTATGACATCTGGCCGAAACTCCTCAACCAGCTTGACACCAATGTGTCCATTTGCCGCCAGTCGCACCTCAAAACCGTCTGCCTCGAATTTCATGCGGTACATCTGGCTAATTGTCGGATCATCTTCAATAATAGCAATCTTTATCATACGTGATAGTATATCACGAACAGGGAAAAAGTGATATGATAGAGCATATGGAAGTGGTGGGATTGTGTTTACTATTGATTATCGGTGGTGCTGGTGTGGTGCATCGCTATATTGTCGTTCCAAAGCGTCGTCTTGAGCAATTTTCTCGAGAACTGTCGATGATTTTTACGCGGACAAATGATATTCATTTGCTGGTTCGACGTTCTAGTCGCCACATGATGCAGTATCTTGGCATTAAAAAAGTAGCATTTTGTATCCCCGAGAAGGGTGTTTATAGCCACACTGGCAGTCATCGGCGGGCGGTGCTTGGTGATGATGTTGAGCGGATTATGCGTTATTATCGCCATCATCATTCATTCCCAGAAGTTATCCAAGGTTCGCAGTTGAAAGACGATTCCATAAAACCATTATTCCAGATCCATAAAACGGCAGTTGCGATACCGCTTCTTCATCACAATCAGCTGATTGGTGTGGTGTTCCTCGGCGAGAGGCTGGATGGTGCGGACTACGGTCGGCGAGAAATTCGAGCTCTTGAGATGATTGCTACCGAGTTGGTTGTTGCGGTGCAAAATGCCTTGTCGGTTGATGAAATAAAGGTATTGAACGAGACTTTGCAGCGAAAGGTTGATGAGTCGACTAAGGAGCTGCGAATGACTAATCGCCAGCTGCAAAAACTCGACAAGACGAAGAATGAGTTTATTTCTATGGCATCGCACCAATTACGAACGCCACTAACTAGTATCAAAGGTTACCTCGATATGATAATTGAAGGCGATCTTGGCAAAGTTTCACCGACGCAGAAAGCGGTATTGCAGGAGGCTTTTGCTTCGAGTGAGCGAATGGTGCAGCTGTTAAACGACTTTTTGAGTGTTTCGCGTCTACAGACGGGCAAGTTTATCATTGATAAAAAGAAGAGTGATATATCGCAAATTGCTCGTGAAGAAATATCGCTATTGAATGTCGTGGCTGTCCAGCGTTCGATCAAATTAAAGGTTGACGTGGCCAAAGATATTCCGATGATTATGATTGATGCGGATAAAATTCGCCAGGTGATACTTAATATGATCGACAATGCGATTTATTATTCAAAGCCAAATACCGAGGTGCAGATTAGCTTATCGAAAAAAGGCGAGGATATTGAGTTTACCGTTAAAGATTCTGGCATTGGCGTGCCAAAGGCTGAGCGAGCAGATTTATTTAGCAAGTTTTTTCGGGCATCAAATGCTCGTAAGAAACGGCCAGACGGCACGGGGGTTGGTTTATTTTTGGCAAAAAAAGTTATCCTGGCACATGATGGCTCTATTATATTCGATTCAGAAGAGGGCGTTGGCAGTACTTTTGGTTTTCGGATTCCGACACGCCAGATGGTTACGTCTGATGTATCCTCGTTAAAATAGACTTATAATTCCAGAGACGATAATTACAATGACACAGATGATAATTAGTCCAGTGCTAATTATCTTAATTAGTTTTTTCCTGTCATAGAGCCACTGTCCCGCTGGTGAGCGATTGGTGGCGGTTATCTTTGTGACTTTTGGTCGCTGGGCTGCTGCGTCCACGCCTGAATATTTTTTCGTACGCTTCTTCTTTTGCTTTACCATATTTTTAGTATACATAAAAACACTCCCCTTGAGTAGAGGAGTGTTTGCCTGAAACTGTATCGCTTCAGAAAGTTTTGGAGCGGTCAGTCTCTCTAAAGTTGGCGGCGGCTGGAGATGTAGGCAATTGCTGCACTCATTAACGCACCGAGTCCGATACCACCGAGTATTATGTCGCTAGCACCAGTCTGTGGCAGGTACTCTGGTGTGCCTGGAATTGTTGGTGTTGTTGGGGTGGTAGGAGTAGTAGGGGTTGTTGGTGGGGTGTTTGGAGTCGGTGGGGTAACTGGTTTGTCGGCACACTTGCTCAAATCTTCCGTATGTTTCTTGGGGTCAAACTCTGTTTTGTTGATGGTCTTGACGATTTTTTGGTCGATTACACATACGTGAACAGTTGTTGGCGTTGTTGCACACTTTGTTAGATCTTTTGTATGCTTCTTCTCATCAAAATCTTTTTCATCAATTGTTTTGACAATCTTTTGCTCAATCAGCTAACGC
>DAIQMM010000018.1:0-8120 GCA_036788915.1 Nanosynbacter sp.
GCGTTAGCACGTTTTGTTGCGTCGGTACTGCTTTGCGTCGCTTCTGTTGTTCGCTCTTCTATTGACAACAATTGGCGGTCTATACATCATTCTAGCCAACAACAAAACGACCGCTCAAAAAGAAGTTGAAAACAGCAAGTCCAAGCTAGCACAGCATCAATCAGTCCAGAAATCAACAACAGACTTTAAAAACAACCTAGCAATGGCCAAGACTATCATTGATGGCGAAATACGCTACTCTGGCGTTATCACTAAAATCGCCAACACTATTCCACCAGGCATTGTTCTTGAATCACTAGACCTTGACCCAAACAGCTTCGGTAAGCCGATGTCGCTCAACGCCCTCGGCAAAACGCAGAATGACGCAATTCGCCTGAAAACCAGCCTTGAGCAGTCCAATATATTTCAAGATGTCCACCTGGAATCGGTTGCATTTTCACAACAAGCTAACAATGGCTATGCGATAACCATCGCTATTAGCGTTACATTAAAACCAGAGGTAGCAAAAGAATGAAAAAGTTAAAAGCAACAACCGTAAGAATTATCCTGTTCATTGTCCTAGTGCTTATTTTAGGCGGCATCGCAGCCAGCACCTATTTCGCCAACTCTTTCCTAGCCACCACAGCCGAAGAAGTGGCGACTATGCAATCAGAAGCAACAGCCGTTGATGCTAAAATACAAAATCTTCTGGATCTAAAAAAGCAACTTGACGAGAATAAGGCAATCGTCAAGAAGGCCGAGAATATCGTTGCCGATTCAAAGCTATATCAATATCAAAATCAGATTATTGAAGACTTCTCAGCCTACGCCCGCAAGGCTAATATTTCAATTCAATCCTATACTTTCCAATCAGCCAATGCCAACAACGCCAAAGGTGCGGCTGCAGCCAAAAGTAGCGGTGGCGGAAACAGCACGACCGTTACCATCGCTTTCGGAGAACGCATATCCTACAATAGCCTACTCCACTTCCTGCACCTCATAGAAAAGAACGTAACTCGCATGCAAATCTCTGGAGTGTCAATATCTCGGGCAGAAAATAAAGGGGAGATCTCCGTGCAATCAATCGACGTAAAGGTGTTTATAAAATGAAAGATTCAATCGCCACCCAACTACAGCCAATCATAAAGCCATTTACACAGTTTTTGTGGAGGTTTCACGTCATATTATTCAGCCTGCTGGTTGTTGGCGGTGTTGCCGCGGCCATATTCCTACTAAGCTCTTCACTGTCAATCTCTGCTGAAAAACCATTAGCAACGCCTGAAAGCTTTGATAAAAAAACCATGCAAGCGATTAGCGATTTCCAGCCATCAAACTCGTCAGTCGACTCATTCTCGCTGCCAGCTGGACGCGTCAATCCATTTGTCGAATAAGCAATTTCAAATTATAATAGAAGAATGTTAATAGCCGCCGATCGTTTTATCAATATGCCTGTAATGAGCCTGCAAACTGGCTCAGAGCTGGCAAGGACGGAGAGGGAAATTATTAATCCCAATAATTTATCGATCGCTGCATACGAACTAACAGGACCGCTACTAGACCAAACGCCCAGCCTGCTAAGGATTGAAGATATTCGCGAAATTGGCCCACTCGGCATGATCATTGATGCGGCAGATGAGATTGTCAGCCCAAGCGACGTTATTGCGTTAAAAACTATCTACGAAATCAATTTTTCACTGCAAGGAAAGACAGTTGTTGATGAAAAGAAGAAGAAAATCGGCAAAGTGGTCGGCTGGACAATTACTACTAACAATTTTTTAATCCAACAACTTCGGGTTCATCGTCCATTTTTGAAAAGCTTTGGCGACACGGAACTTCTAATTCATCGCTCGCAGATTACCAAGGTGACAGATGATCACGTGGTTATAAAATCTGCAACCGTACAGCATAAAGCCGAGGAAATAACACCAAATCGACCACCATCTTCATACGAAAATCCATTTCGCAAGCAGCCGCAGCCCGACTCTTCTACTACGAAATAGTCTCTTCAAAAGCCGCCCGAATATCATCATATGAAAATCCTTGACGAGCCAAATACGCCATAAACTTTTGCTGATCATCGGCATATTTATAGCGTTTTTTAGCAATAATTTTTTGCAGCTCTTCGCCGTCTGAGCGGATATTCTCGCTAACCAGCTGCTCTATTGTCTCGCGGTCAATTCCCTTTTGTGCTAACTCTAATTTTAGCCGCCTGACACTAGCACCCTTCTGCAAGAATCGATGTTCCAGCCAAAAGCGGGCAAACTTTCCGTCATCAAGGTACTGTTTCTCGATCAGCCGCGCCAGTACCCGCTCGGTAATTTCTGGCTTCACGCCCGGACGCTCGGTAATTTTGCCAGTCTTTGGCGAACGCTTCTTGGTCGGCCTAGTTTTACGCCACAAATAATCCCGCATTTCCTTAACCGAGCGTGGCCGCATCAAACAATATTCCATAGCCCGGGCATACAACTTACCGAACTGACTCTCGTCCTCCAGTGCTGCCAATTCTTCGTCGCTATATTCCCGCCCAACCTTCAGTCCGAGCTCACCCACCTGAAACACATCGAGACTAAAGCGATACTTGCCATCAACGCTAACATTGACACGATTTTTATCACGCGCCTGGAGAGAAATGTCAGTGATTTTCATGATATTAGTATAACGCGAAGACCATGGGGTAACTACCAGCGGAGATTACTCGACTACCTCAATGACCTTACCGTATTCTCCATTATAACAAGCAGCAGCACGCGGTTCAGCGATGATCGGCAACCGTGTCGCAACAGTACTCATATTAACGTCGTCAAGTACGTTAATATCGACACAACCAAGCGTAATATGTGGACGGAACGCATCAACATCCAACCCCGGATGAATGTCATTTAGTAACGCGAGCAATCGCTTACGCACCTCAATCATCCATGCAGTTTTCTGCGTACGAATCTCAACCCAAACACATCCGCCAGACTCATCCAGCAAGAAGTTAATACCATCAAGCACTAACTTATCCAGGCTGGGCAATGCCGCAGCGGCCAACTTAAGGCGTGGCATATCCCGATCAGTCACATTAATCAATGTAACGTGCGGGATAAACTCACCAAAATCAAGGTTCATTTTTTCTGACAGCTCTCGAAGATATGCATTCTGCTTATCATCAAAGACCAGACTGACTGATGCCATGTGTTTTTTGTCTGGGAGTACAGCTTCTATCGCACCCATCAATCATCTACTTCTTTTACTTTATCGCGAACCTTCTGGTCAATTTCTGCCAGGACTTCAGGATTTTCCTTCAGATACAATTTGGTTTTATCGCGGCCTTGACCAATAGTCTCGCCGTTATATTTGTAAAAGGCACCAGATTTTTCGACAATGCCGTGCGTGGCTGCCAGGTCAAGAATATCACCAGTTTTAGAGATGCCTTCATTATACATAATGTCAAACTCAGCGATGCGGAATGGCGGCGCAATCTTATTTTTCACCACCTTGATCTTGGTGCGGTTACCGAGGATATCATCACCAACCTTGATCTGCCCGATCCGACGAATATCCACCCGCTGTGAGGCGTAAAACTTCAGTGCATTACCACCCGTCGTCGTCTCAGGATTACCAAACATCACGCCAATCTTCATGCGAATCTGGTTGATGAAAATCACCGTGGCCTTCGATTTGTTAATGATACCAGTCAATTTACGCAATGCCTGGCTCATCAGCCGCGCCTGCAGCCCCATATGCGAATCACCCATATCGCCGTCAATTTCCGCTTGCGGCGTCAGTGCCGCCACCGAGTCCACCACGATCAGATCCACCGCATTTGAGCGCACCAAGGTTTCGGTAATCTCTAGCGCCTGCTCACCGTTGTCTGGCTGCGACACCAACAGGTTTTCGGTATCCACACCCAACCGCTTGGCGTAGCTCGGGTCAAGCGCGTGCTCAGCGTCGATAAACGCTGCCGTACCGCCCTGCTTTTGAATTTCGGCAATGGCATGCAGTGTCAAAGTTGTCTTACCCGAACTTTCGGGACCATAAATCTCAATGATGCGCCCCTTCGGGTAACCACCACCTAACGCCAAATCGAGGCTCAGCGAACCCGACGGAATCACTTCAACATCAACTTTATGAGCCTCGCCGAGTTTCATAATTGAGCCATCACCAAACTGCTTGGTGATTTGATCCATAGCCAGACCCAGTGCTTTCAATTTCCCATCATCAACTTTTTTATCCGAGGCCTGACTTACTTTTTCCGCCTTTACTGCCGTTTTACCATCCGTCTTCACCATAGTTCCCTCCTTAATTATTATCTTTATTATACCGATTTATGCTGATATTTGCTATAATTAGTTTATGAAAAAACAAAAGGGTTTTACCGTTATTGAACTATTAATCGTTGCGGCTTTTCTTATTACAGTGGCAGTGCTGGGATTTTTCCAATACTCAAAAATTACTAATGAATCTCAAAACTCACAACGACGAACGTCAATTAACGCCATCCACTACAGCCTAGAAGAATGGTTCTACGCAAAAAACAATTATTACCCAGAAAAAATTGAAGACGGCACCCTACCAACGATGGACCCCGCCCTACTGTCTGATCCGAAGAACGCCAAAATTGGTAGCGGAGAAAGCGATTATCGATACGAGCCACGCGAATGTAATGACGGTAAATGTAAGTCGTACAGCTTAAGAACCTCTCTACACGACGAAGATGACTACGTCAAAGAAAGCCGCCACAAATAGCTAACGACTAGTCGTAACAAACAGGGCGACCATTCTTGAAAGCCTCAATAGCGTTGTTAAGAATCGCTATCTGAGAGCGTGGATTCGCCACGTAATGAAAGATGTATGTCGTCTCCTCACCTTCAGTACTGAGACGAATCGTACCATAATTGAAAATCGTCTGAACAATACCAGACTGACGGAAGCTGGCATCTTCAATACTACCGAGACTAACGGTTTGTTCATGACGCGAAAACAAGCTCTCTTGAATCTCCTGAATCACGCTCTCGTTAGTCATATAGAATTGATTTTGCAGATAAATCCAAAGCGAAATCGCACCACCGAGTACCACTAGTCCAATTAAAAGTAGTGCGACACCAAAGATAACTGTCGGTGCTGGCAGCAATGAGATAAGCGATCCACTGGACAATAATGATGGATAAAGCATCACAAAACCCATGATAAGAATCGTCAAAAAGACGGTTACGCCAACAGGAATTAACATGCCAATCGGATGACGCTTAATATCCAAAATGACAAACTCTCCCTCACTCAAGTTCAAGTGCGGATATCGCTGAACCGATTCATCGTGTTTTTGCTTAACCGAATCGCTGATCATAAATGGTTTCGGCTCGATCTCTCGCCCGACATGAACAACTTGCGGCTCATTAGCATATTGTGCACGCAAACGAGGATCAAAGTTCTGACCTTGGACCAATTCTGGACGCATGGTTACGTGCGATGGATTTTGAGCGACGACTGGTGCTGGCTCGGCCGTCTGTGGCGGATGCCGATACAGCGGCTGCCCATCAGCATCGTAGGCGACGGGCTGAGTAAAATCTTCCGGTGATGATTGCGGATTCATGATCATATTATATCATAATTTCAAAGTCCGCAGAATACTGACACTATTTTTCAAGATGTCGCTTTGCCTTAACGGTTACCCGACGACCACGCGGCGTACGCTCAATAAAGCCAATTTGTAGCAAATACGGCTCATAAAAATCCTCAATCGTCGTCGCTTCATCACCAGTCAGAGCAGCTATCGTCGTTAGCCCAACTGGATTGTCGCCATAATTTTCCAGAATTGATTGCAGTAAATTGCGATCAGCTGGATCCAAGCCCAGCTCGTCTACTTCCAGCATCTCCAGGGCGTTCGTTGTGGTTTTTACATCAATTATGCCATCACCGTTCACGTCGGCGTAGTCACGAACACGTCTGAGCAAGCGATTGGCGATACGCGGTGTCAAGCGAGCCCGTGTCGACAGTAGATCTGCCGCTTCGTTCCGAATTGACGACTCCAAGATGGCCGCACTCCGCGTCACAATTTTAGCGATGTCCTCTGGCTCATAAAATTCCAATCGATAAATATGCCCAAATCGATCGCGTAGCGGTGCCGCCAAGCTGCCCGTCCGCGTCGTCGCACCGATGACCGTAAACCGCGGCAGATCCAGCCGAATTGACCGGGCTGCCGGCCCCTTACCGATAACGATGTCCAGTTTGAAATCTTCCATAGCCGAATACAAAATCTCTTCCACCGCCCGACCGAGCCGATGAATTTCATCGATGAACAAAATATCGCCGTCCGCCAAATTGGTCAAAATTGACGCCAAATCACCCGCCTTTTCAATGGCCGGGCCGCTGGTGATACGCAAATTTGTCCCCATCTCATTGGCGATCACCGTCGCCATGGTCGTCTTGCCCAGACCTGGTGGGCCGTAGAGCAGCACATGATCCAGCGGCTCACCACGCTTTTTCGCCGCTTCAATTGCCAACCGTAAATTACGCTTCAACCGCTCCTGGCCAACATACTCACTAAAGCTCTGCGGGCGCAAGCTAACTTCAATCCGCTGCTCTTCCGTATCATCACTGTGCGAACTGGTATCGACTATTCTCTCAATTGCCATACATTCATTATATCACCCGCAGCGGACCGAGCTACTTTATTCCAAGATGACTACGCAGTGCCTGCATAATTTCACAAAACGCCTCATCGCCCACCGTATGGACCACATTCTCTAAATGCCGCGGCCATTTCGGATCAGGAAACTCCTCGCCAGCAAAGGTAGCACCACCAAGATAGCGCGGATATAGATGCCAGTGCACGTGTGTTGGCCGGCCAGCCTTAACCGCATTATTCATGAGACACTCCCAGTTACACACATCAGCGCCAAACGCTCCTTTGACTGCTTGCTCGAGTTGACGAATCACGTGACGTAGCTCCGCCCAATCTGCCTCGTCAAGCTCCGACAATGTCTCCTTGTGCTGACGCAGAGTGATAAATGACTTACCTAAATAACTCTGATTCTTGTCAAGCACCGCCACCCAACGCTCGGCTTGAAATATAATATTGTCATCAGCCGCCGTCTGACCAACGAGCAGCGGACATATTTCACAGTCCTTCTTTGTCGCGCATGCACTCATGACACCTCCTGATATAAATTATACCAGTCATGCACTATTTATACTTAATAAAGACACACCGGAGCTTACAAGAACAGTTTTGCCAATTTGGCACGGAGATGACAGCTTATCACTATGAGTCATTGGCCAATCCCGAAGTATTTCTTGGCTCGGCTCATCCAGTTCTGGGTCAGTGATAAATCGCCTATTCTCAGCAACCTGACGCACCATCTGCTGAATCATTTTTTCCGCAACGCCGCAGGCCCTCATGTCATCTTCCAAGTGTTGCTGATAGTTCGTTAAAAACGAGCTTTCCAATTTCTGAAACTCTCGCCACGACATCTCGCCACACTCTTCGACACGAAATCTCATGGCGTAATTCAAAAAGTCCTGACCACATGACAACCAGATATAACCAAGGTCAGCATGATGCAGTAATTTCGCCTCAATGCTATCACGGCAAATCTGCTCTTTTGGACCGATGATTGTACCGAGAATTGCACTTTCCATAAACTCATAATCAGCTGAGCCAGGTTTATATTTTTCATCAAGAAACGAAACAGCATAATGCTCTTTGGTAGTATAGCCCTCTGGCGGTGGACCAGCCTTAAATCCAGCATCGTGTGCAGCCGCTGCCACCAGCAACAGGTCTTTCTGATCCGAACTCATCTTGTCCGCTGGAATCATATCTGTCAGTAGGCGCGTTGTGTGCATCACGTCTACGCCGTGTGCTGGTTGGTGATATGGATAATTCGGGTAGGCCGCCAGTAAATCAGCCGAAAAAGCGGCAAGAGATTCCGCTTGTTCTCTGTCATGAAATAGCTCTGAGAGATTCTCCTCTGAGGTATATCGGTCCAACACCTTTGCTGATACTGTTGGTTCTGCATCGGTCAATGTCGGCTCCCGTGGGCTATCGCTAGAATCTTGCACCCAGCTATTAGGGATCTTTTCGGTCTGAACTATATTCACAAACCTATATTATATATCATTTATGCTAATTAGTCAATAGTCGGGTGTCGTGAACCCTG
>DAIQMM010000019.1:0-7880 GCA_036788915.1 Nanosynbacter sp.
GCGTTAGCTAATGATAAAAAGTTATCACCCCGTCAAAAGCGAAAAAAGGATCGCACGAAAAAGCGAAAGCTGAAAATTGCAGCTATTGTTATTGCTGGTATTATTATCGCGGTCGCTGGCTGGTTTATAATTCGTCTGCTACATAACACATATCAGATTTTTGGCGATGCAAACGTCTTTAATTTATTTGCTCAGCAGCGTCTAAAGCAAGATGAAAATGGTCGCAGTAACGTTCTGATACTTGGCACAACAGATGAAGATCCAAACCGACCAGGTGCTACATTGACCGACTCGATCATGATTCTGAGCGTCAACCAAGATAAGAAAGACGCTTATATGTTTAATATCCCTCGTGATCTATACGTCAAGTTTGGTACGGCTTGTAATTCTGGCTACGCAGGGAAGATAAATGAATACTTTTATTGTGCTAACCAGGGTAATAGTCCGCAGGCTGAGCAGGAGCGTATGGATGCAACTAAAAAGTTTATCGGCGAGATTGTCGGTATGGATCTGCAATATGTCGTTCATGTTAACTCAAACGTGATTAAAGACGCAGTTAATGCGGTCGGTGGCGTGTCGATTAATGTTCAGAGCAAGGATCCGCGAGGTGTGCTTGATTTTGCGGCCGATTGGATGTGTCAGCAGCCAGGTTTGTCGGCAGCGGAAAAGAAGGCTCGTTGTCCTCGTGGGCATTATGTTGACTTTTCAAACGGCGTTCATCAGATGAACGGTGATCAGGCTTTGTGGTTCTCGCGAGCTCGGGGAACTTTCGGTGGTTACGGTTTTGAAATGTCTAACTTTGACCGCGAAAAGAATCAACAGATAGTCCTGACCGCATTAAAAGAAAAGGCCACGTCATCGGGTACGTTGACTGATTTTGGTAAAGTTACAGCATTGATGGATGCGATGGGCTCAAATCTACGGACCAATTTGGAGACAAAAGAAATACGCACGGTCATGACGCTAGCCTCTGAAATTAAGATGGATGCTATTCATCAGTTGAGTTTCGTTGAGGAGGGCAATGTATTGATGACGACTGGTTCGGTTGGTGGTGCAAGTATCGTTCAGCCAGCTGCTGGTTTGTATAATTACAGTGCTATTCGGGCTTTTATTAAAAAGAATATTTACGCCACCGAAATATCGAAAGAGAAGGCCTCAGTGGCAGTATTGAACGGTGGAGGTGTGGCAGGTGCGGCTCAGACGCAGGCAGATAAGCTGACTGATCTTGGTATGAACGTTGTGCGTGTCGGTAATGCTCCAGAACGCATCACTGGTAAGGCTGCTATATATCGAATGACTGGTGAGAATGATAAGTCAGCAACTAGGGTTAAGCTTGAAGAGATGTATGGCGTTAAAGCGGCACCAGGTAATTCTGCAAAGTTTGGTAAAGTTGAGGCGGATTTTGTCATTGTTATCGGTCCTGAGGTGTAATTTGATATAATAGAGGGGTTATGGAGTTATTAAAAACGGTTAAACGTAGGACATTTTGGAGTGAGGTTGTTTATTACGGCTTAAATATTGGCTTGGCGGCAGTGCTGCTATTGATTGCTCAGACGATTCGTTCGCCATATCCAGCATTAGCGTTGGCGTTGATAAGTAAGTGGCGAGTGATCGCGGTTCGTCCACGTTTTTGGTGGGCAAATATTCAAGCTAACTTGGTCGACATTATCGTCGGTCTTGGCGTTGTTGGATTGATGTATTCGGTGCATGTCGGTGCGTTACCTCAAGCTATTTTGGCAGCTTTTTATGCTATATGGCTGGTGATTATAAAGCCGATGTCTCGTCGGTGGCAGGTAACTCTGCAGTCTGGTTTGGCAATTTTTATCGGGGTAACCTCGCTAATGACCGTGTCTTACGAGTGGCCACTCTTCGTTGTTGTGCTGCTGATGTCTCTGATCGGCTATAGCGCGGCACGTCATGTGTTTTATAGTTATGATGAAGAGAAAATTGTTCTATTGAGTGCTGTTTTAGGAATCGTTTTTGCCGAATTTGGCTGGATGGCTTATTTTTGGAACCGTAGCCATTCTGGGGCTGCTGCTGGCGGTGTTCCTCAGGTTGCGATCATTCTTCTCTTGGTGTCGTTTGCTGCTGAAGCTGTTTATCGCTCGTGGCGTAAGCATCAGAAAGTCTTGTTCGTAGAGGTTTCTGGTCCGCTATTTTTGATGATCGCGATCACCTTGACTATGCTTTTGTTTTTCAATTCGATCACCATTTAACTTATGTCGCAGCAAGGGGGTACTATGCAGCAGCCGAGTAAAAGAAAAATGCTATGGATTTTTGGTATTATTTTTGCGGTGATGATTCTTCTTGGTAATAGTGTTCTGGTGGCGTTGGTAACCTACTCAATTGTTCATGAGCAGAGTTCGGCGAAAACTGGAACTTTTCGCGATGGTAATCTCAAGCTGAGCGGCGAGGAAACTGATGTCGCTAATGTCGTGGCGAAGGTGGCACCGACCGTCGTCTCAATTATTACCGCCCAGGGTAGCTATACAGGCGTGAAGCAGGCGGCGGGAACTGGCGTGATTATCAGTAGTGATGGCTACGTCTTGACGAATAAGCATGTGATTAATGGTGCTCATTCGGTAAGAATCGTGACAAGTGATGGCGATAAGTATGACAAAGTATCTGTTGTTGGCAGCGATCCTTTAAATGACATTGCATTTTTAAAGATTCGCGGAGCCAAAGACCTGCCGGCAGCTGAGCTCGGTGATTCCAGTACGGTGAAAGTTGGGCAGAAGGTTATTACTATTGGCAATTCGCTCGGTCAGTATAAGAATACGGTTACTAGTGGTATCATCTCTGGAAAAGGTCGCCCAGTTGTCGCATCATCTAATAATACCACCGAAAGTTTAACTGACTTGTTGCAAACAGACGCTCCGATTAATCAGGGTAATTCTGGCGGTCCACTGATTAATCTGGCTGGTCAGGTTATTGGAATTAATACGGCGATTGTTCAAGATGCTCAAAGCGTCGGCTTTTCTATTCCAATTAATGCCACCAAGGGACTTGTGAAGAGCGTCCTTGAAGGCAAAGGCGTTCAAAAATCCTATATTGGCATACGCTACATCTCAATAACGCCAGAGGTGCGGGCAGAGTACGGTTTATCTGTTAAATCTGGTGCATATATTGGTGGTCGGTCGGAGGAGGAGCTTATCGCGGCGGGCAGTCCAGCGGCTGAAGCTGGCTTGAGAAAAGGTGATATCATTACCAAAATTAATGACAAAAAAGTCGGAGAGGACGGTGGCTTTTCGACGATTATATCTGAGTATGCACCTGGCGAAACCGTAAAATTGACAGTACTGCGTGGTGATTCAGAAATGCAGACTGACGTAACTTTAAGTGCTTATAAGTTGTAGAACAAGAATGTAGCCACGCTTGTTTACTAATTGCAAGCGATTTTTTTCGGCTTCCGTGATGATAGTGTCGTGCTGCACAGGGTCGGCCTCAATAAACAGAAGACCGTTAGCGGTGAGATGATTTGGTGCTTGCAGTAAGAGTTCTTTGATAAGCTTCAACCCTTCGTTTTCGGCGAATAATGCCATTGATGGCTCGTGGCGCAGTTCTGGTGAAACTTCCCAGTTTTTGTCGACGTACGGTAAGTTTGCAAAAATGTAATCAACTGGCTCAATCTGTCCGCGGAGCAATGACTGGCATTGAATAGTGGCTTGAGCTGCCAATGCATCACAATTTTTTCTAGCAACAGACAATGCGTCCTTGCTGATGTCTGACAGAATAACTCGGAGATCTGGTCGTTCCAGTGCGGCGGTGATACCCAGGCAGCCAGAGCCGGTGCCAATATCGATCAGTACTTTATGTGCAAGCGTTTCTGGGGTCATTTCAAGAAACAGAGAAATCATGTCCTCGGATTCTGGGCGTGGCACTAGCACCGCTGGCGATACGAAAAACTTACGTCCATAGAACTCTTTATATCCCAAAATATAAGCCAGCGGTACTCGGTCAAGTCGTAAGCTCAGTCGTGCGTCAGCGATGTCGACTCTACGTGGGTCGATCTCTTCCTCTGGGTGTGCGTGTAGGTAGGTTCGCGGCTTGCGTAGCGTCTCCGCTAGAATCAGCTCCGCATCCAATAAACTTGAGGGTATTAATGCGTTTGCCAGCGTGTCGGACGCACGTCGTGTCCAGGTGATGATATTCATGTCATCAGTATACCATCCCTGTAAGATTAGACAAAATGCCACAAAAATGGCAAAAGTACTTGACAAATTAAGAGAGAGAGAGAGTATTATGAGAATCGTTAATAACGATAATGTTTAACAAAGGAAAACGATTATTATGAAAAACCACCACAACGTGCTAAGCCAGGCGGCTGAGCGGATGCAATTCGCGGGCAATTTTGAGCCAAATCTCAGTGATGCGGAAAAAATGGAAGCGGCTGCAAAATTTGATGATGTCGTGCAGTCGACGCTACTGCGTTTTGCTGACAAAGTAAAGACGAGGGATCATGATGTAGTTTATCCAGATAGAGTTAGGTCGATATTGGCTCTAGAAATACCTCAGGATGATAACTCATTAGTCAATGCTTTTATAGAGTCGGAGCATCTTGATGATGGCGCAGAGATACAAAAAATTTCCGTGTCTGAACGGCAAGAAGGCTATGGGGTACGCGAATACCATCGTTATTATATTGAGGATGGAGCGGTCTTGAGATACGACGCCAGCGATATGCGTCAAAGACATCAGTTTAGGAGAATGGATTATGTCAAAGAGCTCCAGCTCGCAGAAGAAAAGGCTAGCCGTCGACCAGTTGGTGTTGACGAGATCAATAAGTTGGCAGAATTGTTAGAGTCCGAATCTGTACGGCCAGATAAATATCTTTAACTCCCTGCGTTCTGCGCCTTCAACTCTCGCTCAAACCGTTGTAGGTGCTCAATCAAATCATCAATCTCCCCGTTCATCGCAGCGGGGATATTGCTGCGGCTGTAATGAATACGGTGGTCGGTGATGCGGTCTTGCGGAAAGTTGTAGGTGCGGATCTTCTCTGAGCGGTCGCCAGTTCCAACCAGCGAGCGTCGTTCGGCGGTTAGTTTGGCATTTTCCTCGTCAATTTTCATTTGTAACAGTCGTGAACGTAGTACGCTTAGTGCCTTCTCTTTATTTTTAATCTGGGATTTCTCGTCTTGATTGGTAACGACGATACCAGTTGGTAGGTGAGTGATACGTACTGCCGAGTCAGTGGTGTTGACGCTCTGACCACCATGTCCGCCTGAGCGGAATACGTCAACGCGGAGGTCATTTGCATCTAGCTCGACGTCAGCCTCTTCGGCCTCTGGCAACACCGCTACGGTGACGGTGGAGGTGTGGACGCGACCTTGGCTTTCGGTGACTGGGACGCGCTGGACGCGGTGGACGCCGCCTTCAAATTTCAATTTGGCGTATGGTGCGTCGCCTTTGACCATGAAAATAACTTCTTTATACCCGCCTGAGTCGTTGGCAGATTCGCTGATGAGCTCAGTTTTGTAGCCATTAGCTTCGCACCAACGTAAATACATGCGGTACAATTCCGCTGCAAACAGCGAGGCTTCGTCGCCGCCAGCACCAGCACGGATTTCTATGATGATGTTTTTCTCGTCGTTTGGATCCTTTGGGGTTAACAAGATGAATAGTTCTTCTTCTAGCTCTGTCAGGCGTGCTTCAGTTTCAGTGATTTCGGCTTTTGCTAGTTCCGCAATCTCATCGCCGCCAGTAGCCAATTGTCGTGCTTCTTCTAAATTTTTTGTCAGTTGCTGACGCTCATTGGCTTTTGCTATCAAGGTTTCCAGCTCTGAAAAACGTTTATTCTTGGCGGTAAACTCTGGATCGCTATATGCAGTTGGTTGTGCTAAAAAATCTGCCAAGACTTGTCTCTCGGCGATCAGGTCGTCTAAGTGTAATGCAATTTGTGCCATATAAGCCATATTATAGCACAGAAACCCCATAGCGTATATTGACAATAATAGCATTTGTGTGTATAATATGATCAACATGGTTAAGCTTCAAAACATGATCCCTGCGCGACTGCGTAGAGTTGGGCAAGCCAGTCCGAGTAGCGAGCCTGAATATAACCAAAATCAGGTGATGTACAATCTGTATGAGCAGGGCTCTGTTTCAGTTCATCCACGTGAGCCGTTTGAAACGGTGTCTGGAGAAGAGATATCGCATCGGATGAAAATAGACCATTGTGTGAAGCGAGCACCAACGTTGGCGGAGTTGATGAGAGACAGCGAACATGACAGGGAAAACAATGTGCGCAGTGTGATCGGTAGGCGGGCGTTGCTTTCGCGTGAAGTTGACGCTTTAACTCGAGATGACTTTTCAGTGCAAACGGAGCAACAGACAATTTCAGCATTGTTTTCTGGCCTATGTGCGCGAAGTGATGACCTGGCGCGTACCTCACGATTATCTAAACTTCGTAACTATCTCAATTATGTTGGTGAGCCGGAATTAACAGAAGCGGCACACGGAATCGCGACGTATTGGAAACATCGACTAGACGCGCACCCTGACACAACGTTGTTTGTTATGCTGGGTGAAATTAGTAACATAGAACGTACTGATTATGCGGCTCCAGAGGGAAAGATTAAAAGTGATGAGTATTTCATGGAATTGATTATGAATGAGTTTTCTGATGAGGAGTTGACTCGGTACACCGATAGGCTTCTCGTAGACGAGCGGGAATTGGCGAACCTACCCAAGGAGAACATTGATATTATCATGCTGGACGACTGGACCTGTACCGGTACGGAAATCATGGAACAGCAACAGTGTTTCCTGCAAAGACATCCAGAATGGAAGGATCGAATTGAAGTTCAGTTGGCGATTGCTAACGAAGAAAGGTTGAAAGTGGGCTTCCGTATGAGCGGGGGACAGTATGTGCCAGTCCGTGCGTATTATTGGGCAAATAGTTCATCCGAGCTTTTTAGCACGTATATCGCAGGGTCGCATTCGTCGGACTACTCGTTGGCGGTTGATATCGGCTTTGTGCTTGGAACAGAAGATACGATGCCGCCAGGCGTGCAAGTTGCGCGACCATATCACCGAGACGACTATCAGACAACCTTTCGTCAACGCTTACAACACGCTAGGCTGCATGGTTCAAACGTGATTAAATAGATACATGACATTTTCAACGTGGCGTGAGTTTGTTGAAGTTGAGGCTGAGCAGCCTTATTTTCGGGCGTTGATGAATCGGGTGGATGCTGAACGGGAAAAATATGACGTGTATCCAGCAAGGCAAGATATGTTTTCATGTTTCGCGGCTTGCCCACTGGACAGAGTGAAAGTGGTAATCATTGGGCAAGACCCGTATCACGGGCCAGGGCAGGCACATGGTATGAGTTTTTCGGTTAAGCCAGGAGTGAAATTGCCACCAAGCTTGCAAAATATTTTTAAGGAGCTGGTTGATGATCTTGGGGTGGATATGCCGACTAGTGGTTTTTTGGAGCCATGGGGTAAACAGGGAGTGCTAATGATGAACACTAGCTGGAGCGTCAGACGAGGTCAGGCTGGTAGCCACGCAAATTACGGCTGGATGGAGTTTTCTAAAAACCTGCTAACGATGTTGAATGACTATGAACAGCCGCTGGTATTTATATTGTGGGGAGCGCACGCCCAAAAAGTTGGACAGGCGATTACGGACAGTCGCCATTTGAAGATTTGTAGTGCTCATCCGTCGCCGTTTTCGGCAAATCGGGGATTTTTTGGTAGTAGGCCATTTTCGCGTGCCAATGATTTTCTAGTGCGGAATGGTCGTGGAGCGATTGACTGGCAGTTGCCGTAATCTTGTAGAAGCTGTGAATAGTGCTTATCTTTGCAAAATGTCATAAAAATGGTAAAAATACTTGACAAATCAAGAGATAGAGAGTATTATAGGATCTGGCTAACGC
>DAIQMM010000020.1:0-7654 GCA_036788915.1 Nanosynbacter sp.
GCGTTAGCTCAAAACATAAAGTTTTCGAAATTATAGACAATTAACGTAGACACCAGCCTAAGAGCAGTCAGCTATTGACATAAAAACCTGCTTATGCTATAATGAAATAGTTGGATTATCTAACACAAAAATAAAGCATGCTATAATTAACATAAACAGAAAGCAGCACTTCGCGGAAAGGAAAGAACGTGGAAGATATGCAAACGATCATCATTCTCTTATCTGTTATCGTTGGACTATTGTCTATCGTTATCCTGGCACTACTTGGACTGATCATAGGATTGCTTGTCAAGTTGGGTGCCATCATGAAGAGGATTGATACGATCACCACTAATGTAGCGAGTGCTACAGAATGGTTCTCACCAACAAAAGTATTTAAAGAAATTGGTAAGCTGTTTCATAAAAATTAAAAAACAAAAGGAGTATTTATGAAGAAATTATTAACAGTCGTCGGTGCAGCAGCAGCAGGATTTGTCGCTGGTATTTTAACCGCACCAAAAAGTGGTAAAGAAACTCGCAAAGATTTAAAAAAGAAAACTGACGCATTAAAAAAAGAAGCAGGCAAGCGTGCTGATCAAGCAGTGGCAGCTGCTAAAGATAGTGCTGCTTCGTTAAAGAGTGGTTCTCAAAAAGTTGGCGATGCTGTCGTGGAGACCGCAAAAGACGTTAAGGGTAACGTTGAAAAGCGGTTTAAGTAGATAATATTGACGATTGTCAAGAAAGCGTGAGATAATAGGACAGATGAGAAAGTCTGTCCTATTTTTATTGCTGTTGGCAATAGCTGGTGTTGTTTTGCAGCCGCATGTCGTAACTGCACAGTCGCCGTCGATTGACTCTGGTTCAAGAATCGCGACGGTCATTCAGCAAAATTGCAGTACTGTCCGTGGTGCTATTAAGCGTATCCACACTAACGATGCTGTTACCCGCGTGAATATTGGTCAGCGGTATAACATAATTTCTGTTCAGCTGATGGCGAGATTTAACAGCCGACTGTCGTTAAATCGTATGGACGCTTCAAAGCTGGTTTCATTGACTAATCAGTTTGAATCTGCCCGCACACAGTTTAAAACAGATTATAATAATTACGATTCTATTATGTCCGATCTTGATAAGACAAATTGTTTGGATGAGCCAGTTGGGTTTTACGAAAGATTGGTAAAGGCCAGGGAAGCTCGTCAGCAGCTGGCGAAAGATGTCGAGCAGTTGAATCGGCTTGCAGAATATTATAGAAATGAAACGCAAGTCATATTGAAGTCGCTGGAGGGTGGTAATGGATAAGGCACGAGAGATATTTATTGCCAACAAAGTGGCGGCTTTTGTTGCGATCGCGATTACTATTGCGGTTCTGCTGGTGTCGGTGTCAATGGCTGTCTATTATCAATCTGATGCTTATCGGCTTGATCTCAGTCGTCCAGAATATGTGTCAAAGCGGGCAGAAATTAGTGAGGATACGAAGAAATCTAACAATGAATTTGATTCTCAGGGTGCGGTTGATGCGAATACTGTTCATGATTTTTTGCGAATGTATGATGCTGAAATGGAAAAGATCGGTCATGTAAAGGCGTTTTCACAAGATGTTTTATCCGACTCATCGCTCGGCATTGACGATGATAAATCATCAGAAAATTCGCAGTAATAATTTTTATTTTTTTGTATTGGCTGTTGGCGTTGGCAGTGTTGCCAGAAGAATATTCTCTTTGTCAAATTGCTGCAGCAGTCGGCGGCGCATTTCAGAAGTAACCGCCCATTGATCTGACGGCTGAGTTTTACCAGAAATAGTTAACTCAATACTGCGTCCAGTAATATCACCGACTGAAGTAAACTTTGGTGGGTCGAGAATCTTTTTCTTCCAGGCTTTTTCTTCGGCTAGGTCTGCGCCAGTATTGTTGATAATGTCGGTAACACGGGAAATGTCAGTGCTTGGGTCCAGATGAAGCGTGAAGCGGGAGACGCTATAGCCCATTGTTTTATTGATGACGTGTTGAATTGTGCCGTTTGGTACATAATGTACGTTGCCGTCGGTGTCGCGAATGACAGTGGTTCTTGTGCCGATACGCTCAACTGTGCCAGTTGCTCCCATAATGTCAACGATGTCGCCAACTCGGTATTGGTTTTCGGCGATAATAAAAATTCCAGACAGAAAGTCTTTGACGAGAGATTGAGCACCGAAGCCTAATGCCACACCAACGATGCCAGCACTTGCGAATAGTGGCGATAAGTCAAAAAGGAATAATTTATTGGCGATGACGGCTGCAACGTAAAAAATCATTAAGATTCGCCAGAAACTGCGAGTTAGCTGGATTAGCGTTTTCTCTCGCTTTTCGATATCTTTGCGGTGCCATGAGCGATGTTTGGCTGTGGAGTGAATAAGGTAGTGAATGAGCCAGGCGATAATATATTTTCCGATATAGTAGATGACAATTGCACCAATAATAATGCTGACGGTTTCAAGAATGCGTTCACTAACAAGCCAACCCAGGCCCCGCTGCTTCATCCATTCATCAATCGCTGTAGTATTCAATAATTGCCGTATAAGCGTATCCATTATTCATTTAGTATAATGAAAAGTATGCAATTTGTCGATCCGAACCAATTTATTATTACCAGAAAACGCAAAAAATATAAGTTTGCATTGTTTCATAATTCGCCGCTGTGCTTCGAGTTTGAGGAGTGGGCTTCTCGTCAAGTTGATGTGGTAGAGGTCGGTGCTGGTAACGGTATGTTTACGGTCGAGTTGGCGACCCGCCATCCAGAACAGGTGTTTGTGGCGGTCGATGTCAAGGGTGATCGTTTGCAAAAAGGTGCACGGGAAGCGGAGGCCCGCGGGCTTAATAATGTATTTTTTGTTAGGGCCAGGGCTGATCAGATTGGCGAGCTGTTTACGCCTAGCTCACTCAGTGCTATTTGGCTAACTTTCTCTGATCCATTTCCGCGAAAGCGTAGTGCTGGTCGCCGTTTGACGCATCCGCATTTTCTGAAAACTTATGCCGAGCTGCTACAACCTGACGGTTCGCTAATTATCAAACACGACAATCCGGACTTTTTCAATTGGAGCCTCGAGCAATTGGTTGCTGAAGATTGGCGTTTGAAAGAACTGACCTTTGATTTGCACGAATCAGATCTCGGCGAAGATTACAAAATCCTTACCGCTTACGAGCAGCGTTGGTTGGGCGAAGGTAAGGTGACGCACTGTGTGCGGGCGATACTTAACAAAACTGCAATGTAGTTTTATTTTCTAGATGTTTAATCCAAATTTAAGTAATCTTGAGGAATGCCATGCAACGCTAGTTGTTGATTCTTGAAGTCTTTTCTGTCTGTGACTTCATGGTTAAGCCAAGCGGGTGTCTCAAAGTTCTCAGATGCTTCCGTGCTATTAAATTCAATTTCTGCGGAAAGCAGTCCCTCGAGGTCGCCCTGATATACATCCACTTCAAGTGTATTGCCATCAAGAGCGAAGGCTAATCTTGTTTTATTTATAACATTGCCAATATGTTTCTGCAGGGCTTCGTTAAATTGTTCTGCAGTAATAACTTCCGTTACTTCACCTCTAACAAGACCGTTTTTATCGTCATCCAGTTTTGTTTTTACGGTACATTCATATGATACTTTACCATTTTTCTCTGTTTTTCTGATCCGAACCTCACGTTCATCGGTAATTTTAAGATACGCCTGGGTTATTTTACGCTCTTCTATGAGTGGTAGGGAACCTTTTATTTCCTCTAGCGAGCTGGGGCTGATTATAAATTTACGTTCGATTTCTGTTGGCGGAGTTTGTTTCTCGCCATCATTGCGTGGTGCACTAAGTTCCTTCATGACTATATGTTATCATAAAGTCGGAAATGCAATAAGAGGAGTTTTATGCAAATTAGCGATTATTCAAAAAAAGCGATTACCACATTAACCAGCGACTATGCTTACGGTGATATTGACGCACAGTTTATGGGTATGGTGCTGGGTATATGTGGCGAGTCGGGCGAGATTGCTGAAAAGTTCAAGAAGGTGGTGCGTGATAAAAACGGTGTGCTATCACCAGAGGACAAGGCGGAGATTATTAAGGAGCTGGGCGACGTTTTATGGTATGTTAATGCGGTGGCACACTTACTGGGTTCGAGCCTTGAGGAAGTGGCACGTCTTAATAATGAAAAACTAGCCAGTCGCCAAGCCCGCGACCAGCTGCACGGCACTGGCGATAATCGCTAATATAAGATGGCTTATGAGGCGAATCTGGAGTTTTTAAATGATTTGCTAATCAGCAAGTTGTTGTCTCAGCCAAGCGTCAATACTGCCAGCCCCCATACAAAGCACCAGCTTACCTTGCTGGCGAGCGGTGTCGATGTTTCGCCAAAGTTCGCTGTCGAGCTCAGCAAGGTGAAGTTGATTTTTGGTCAACTTCTCGGTTAATTCTGGCGGTGTCAAAATTGGCAAGTTTTGATCTTCGCGTGACAAATAGGTTGGTAGCCAATATATTTCGCTGGCGTTGGCAAATATCTCATCAGTGTATCGTTCGCGGACCTCATGCTGGCGAACATTTTGGTGCGGCTGGTAAACTAGCACCACATTATCCGACAATTCACGTGCCATTTGCAGGGTAGCGGCAATTTCAACTGGATGGTGGCCGTAGTCGCTGTATAGATTATTTGCCAATTTTTCAAAGCGGCGACCAGTGCCAGGGAATGAATTGATGGCATCGACGGAATTAGGCAGATGTTCAATTGCTTTAAGGACGAGCGTGGCATTTTTGCGATTATGTTCGCCGACTAGGCTAATCTCGGGATTTACATTCTCTAGGACAGTAAGATTTTGTGGAGCGAATACATCACTATGTTCTTGCCAAGTAATGACACGTTCGGATTGTTCGCCAAATTGACGAAAAGCCGCTCGGTAATCTGCCTCATTTGGATAAGTGTCAGGGTGGTCATAATCGACAGAAGTAATAAGGCTCAGCCACGGTGAAAAATGGAGAAAATTACGATCAAACTCGTCACACTCGTAAATAAAGTATTCGCTTTTTGGATCAAAAAGACCGCTCGGGCCAAAACTTAAAGTTGAGCCAACTGAATAGCTAACTGGAATCTGAAGCTGATTAAATGCCCATACCAGCATGCCAGTTGTTGTAGTCTTGCCATGTGTGCCAGCCACGGCGATGAGTTTAAGATTTTTTTCGTTAATAATGTGGGCCAGTAGCTCGTCTCGTTTGCTGGTTTTAATACCGTGCTGTTTTGCAAAGACAAGCTCGGGGTGATCATTCGGTAAAGCTGCAGTATGAACAAACCAATCAAATGGTTGCTTTTCGTGTTCAGACTTCAAGAAACTACCAGACTGATCAAAAGAAACAAGCACGCCGCGTTTATCTAGCATTTTTGTCATCAAGCTAGGCTCTCTGTCTGAACCGCATAAATCGTAACCAGCATCTGCGGCAATTTCTGCCAGCGGCCCGATACCAACTCCACCAATCCCTGAAAAATATATTCGCATAAATATATTATACCACCTCCTAGGCTATTGCAAAATAAGCATAAATATTTTATGGTAAATAAAGTAATTTACAAAACAAATAAATGACAGTTAAGAAGTTGGTTGAAATGTCGTCAACCTTGGGTAGTGCGTTGTGTGTTGGTATGTTTGCCGCTGCTATGTTTATCTTGCCAATTAAGTCTGCCTTTGTTATATTCTTCTTGTTGGCTATTATTGTTCAGCTGATCTCCGTGCCGAAGTTTCGTATCTATCACTAATTTGCTATACTATAAGATACACAGAGTGTGGTGGGTATGGCTATAGATAAACGAAAAACGCGGTTTCGAATCAAACGACTGAGTCAAGTAAAAACTTGGCAATTGATGATTTTGCTGGTGATGGTGGGTTTTATTTCTGCAACATTCTTGCGACTTAATAATGTTGGTATGGTTGAGCGGCGGCAGGCGGTGGAAAATGCCGACAAGGCGGGCGACGTTGCCGCTTTAACGCAGCGGCTATATGATTTGCAGCGTTATGTTGCTTCACATATGAATGCTCATCCTGGAAAAATTGCTCTCGACCATACTTACAAGCGGGCTTATGACCAGAAACTGAAAGAATACGAAGATCAAATCCAAAATCAGTCAAACAATGATGTCGTCACAAAGGTGCGTGAGGCTTGCGACGCTAAAGCTCAGGCGGGCGGCTATGGACGCTTTACGACGCAGGCGGATCCACGCTACGTAGCCTGTATTGCCGAAGAGTGGGAAAAATATCCAGCCGCCAAAAACGCCAATATCGCCTTTACTCCTCCAGCAACTGAGCCGTATTATCATACTTTTGTTTCTCCAGCATGGTCGCCTGATTTTGCTGGTTGGTCACTGGTATTAACAGTGGTGATCGGTTTAATTATCGTGGTGAGACTCGTTGTTCTGATGGTGTTACGTTGGCTGCTGAGACGGCGAAAAGAGCTTTTTTAGCTTGACAGGGGTGGCTCAGGGGTAGTAATCTATAGAGGTATAGCATTAATAGGAGGTATAACCAAATGGCTTACAAGCATACCAACTCAAAGGGTATCACATACTACTTGCATAAAACAGAAGTAACATTGCGTGGCGGTAAGGCTCAGACTATCTATTTCTTTGCCAAGGTAGAGAAGAACGAAAAGGGTACTCCTTGCGACCTGCCAGAAGACCGGATTGTAAAAGAAAATCCACGCAACGGCTTTTTGACAATTTCTAAGAAGAAATAAGCATAATCGCTATTGCGACACCGTGCGTTTGATGATATAGTGAAATCAAACAAACAGGTGCCTAGCAAACCCCTTCATAAAACGAGGGGGTTTGTTTTTTGTGGGCGAGTAGTGGAGTTTTGATGGCATATTGACTTTTTGAGTACAGCGTGATATAATATAAGTATGGTTTATGAAATTCTTCGTTCAAGACCTGGTCGACGGCGCGATGAAGATGATATTCGTGATGCTGTTGATGAAGATGGCGATATAGTTCCCATAACAGATGAAGAACTGTTAGATTGTGGCTATGTTGGTTATTGGGAGCTACCTAAAAAGCAAGAATTATCCAAACGACATAAAAAAATTGGTGCATGTGCCATGCGAATAGTATGCGGTGACTGCTCTAAAACATTAACTCCAGGACAAGGTTGTGGGCATATGAGAGTAGGTAAGCGTGGCAAAGTATATCTGAGTGATCATCCAAAATTTTAGATCTTAAGAAAAAATCCCCTTCCGAAGAAGAGGACCTTTTCTTGGTTGCGGGGGCAGGATTTGAACCTGCGACCTTTTGGTTATGAGCCAAACGAGCTACCAGGCTGCTCTACCCCGCGGCACTTGATTATCATATCAAAAAAATAATTACATTTCAAGTGTCGGTCAGCGACCGTGGGCGTTGCCGCCAAACAAGAAGTTCATCCATTGCTGGAAATTGCTGACGGGCTGAGGGTTGGTGGCGGTATTTTGTGCTGGATTTGTAGTATCGGTCGAAGGGACAATTAGCTGTTTTTCGCCAGGAATACCTTTTCCTAGACGTTGGCGAACCGCCAATTCTTGATATTCTTCACTCTCGTAATACTTTGCTTCGTAGCTGAGCAGGGCGACTTTTAGCTTTTCAACTTCTAGTTGCTGTTTTTTATTGTCAACGGCACGTTGTAGTTCATAATTTTGCTGCATCGACGCTAACGC
>DAIQMM010000021.1:0-7621 GCA_036788915.1 Nanosynbacter sp.
GCGTTAGCACGGTTTCTAGCACACCGTCCAGAGCCGCTATTTTCGCCTCATATTGCCGAGCAATCAATGCTGAGCTAAAAGTTTCTAGCTTCAGTGCCAATCGCGCCCCCTGCTCCAGTAGCCGCCTTAATCCTCGCACTTCCTGAGAGATGCCGACTTTCATTACGCCTGGTGCAAAGTACGCTAGATACAGATAATGCGGTTGCTGATTAATTTGTTGCTGCTGCTCGGACACTTCGGTTGCGTGATAAAATGCTGGATTAAAACCTGTTCGGTCGCGGCATTTAACGCAATTTTCATACTTGGTTTCTACTGTTGCCCGCTCTGGGCAAGCTTGGCTGCAACGATTGGCAAAATCCACCCAGCCAGTGCAAAATCTTTGGGATAAATCAAACTCAAACGACAATTCCTGCCCAATAGTATTACAGCGTCCAACCTCGCCGTCAACCTGCCATTCCAGAAGTGGCTGATTGTCGGAATTGAAACTAACATAACTTAACAAAAAATCATCAGGCATAGTCTAATTATATCAAAAACCGCCCAGCAGGTGTGGACGGCTTTATGTTGTTGCTAAACTACAGTGCTGCTTCGACGGCTGCCCAGGTTGCGTCAGGGTTATCCTCTGGAATGATGATCGTGACTTGGTCGCCGACGTTGATGCGGAAATAAGTAACGCTGGCAAGCAAGATGCGGTATTCGCGGCCATTTGTCTCGACGTAATATACGCCGTCATGCTGCACTAGTGTGCCGATAACTTGTCGGCGTGGCACTGGGCCGATTTGCTTATAGATAAAGCCGCCGTCATCAGCAATTGTCAGCTTCATTAAATCGCCTTCTACTAATTTCGACTTTGAGGCATAGTTGGCTGGGATTGGGTAATTTTTGCCGTCTGGGCCAAGCATCATTTGCCCGTCAAACACACCCTCAATTACCTTGCCCGCCACGTCCTCAGAAGATGTCCGTGGTGTAACCACCTGACCGTCATCGCCGACGATACTTATTAGCAATTCTTTTGCGGCTGCCAGATTGGTTTCCGCCTCTTGAATAAGCGCTCGGAGACGCTTTACTTGTTTTTCTGGTAATTCAGACATATGGCTCGCATTCCTTGTCTATTTTTGTTAATGACTGTTCGTAATATAGCATGTTTTGGCGTATAGGGCAAGCATTTTTCCAGGCGTAGATTTTATTTTTCTAATCAATCCACAGCTGCAACAGATAGGCTGGCAAAAGCGTGGTAAATTTTACTCTTGCAATTAAAACACCGCCCGTGATATAAGGGGCGGTGCTGTAAAAACGAAAACAAAATGACGTATACAACTGTAACTTACGCGAGCTCGACTGATGCGCCAGCGTCTTCCAAAGCTTTCTTTGCAGCTTCAGCTTCGTCTTTAGAAACTTTTTCCTTGACTGGTGCTGGAGCGCCGTCAACGATAGCTTTTGCTTCACCCAGACCCAGGCCGGTGATTTCCTTAACAGCCTTGATGACTGCAACTTTCTGAGCACCTGCGTCTTTCAAGGTAACAGTGAACTCAGTTTTTTCGTCAGCCGCAGCAGCGTCACCGCCAGCAGCTGGACCAGCAACAGCCACAGCTGCAGCAGCTGGCTCGATGCCGTATTCTTCTTTCAAGTGATTTTTCAATTCGTTAACTTCCAGAACTGTCAACTTGGTCAGTTCTTCAGCCAATTTCTTAATATCAGCCATGATACTTCTCCTAATTAGATTATTAGATTAAAATTGCTAGATTGCTAAACTTAAGCCGCAGCTTTGGCTTCGATGCCGTCTAGTAAACCGTGCAAATTGCCGCCCAGTGCGCCCACGGTGTCGTGGACTGGTGAGAGCAATTGTGCCACCACTTCGGCGATGAGCTGGTCTTTGCTTGGCAGGCCTGCCAACGCCTTGATGTCAGCTTCGTTGATGCCGAGGCCTTCACCTGAGAAACCACCAGCCAACTGCAGTGCTGTATGTGTCTTTGCAAACGTATCCAGAACCTTGGCTGGCATAACTTCGTCTTCCGCACTGATGGCATAGACGAGCTGACCAACCAGCAGGTCGGTGTCAGTCTCTTTGTAGGTGTCAACGTCTTGCAACGCTACGCGTACCAAGCGGTTTTTGACCACCTTGATGACCACGTTAGCTTCGCGAGCTGCCTTGCGAAGTTCTTGCAGATCAGCCACGCTTAGACCTTGGTAACGTGCAAATGCCGTTCCCTTGGCGTTTGCTAAGAGATCGGTAAGTTCAGCAACCAAAGTTTGTTTTTTATCGCGTGAAATTGCCATAAAATCCTTTCTTTGATTGATTTGATAATGTATACGCCAAATTGTTAACGTGCGGTAATGGAGAATCGCCAACAAAAAACGTCTTTGATTCTCGCACTACCAAAGACGCTAAATAAAACTGTTCGTTTCATCCCTCGGCGGCATTTTTAAACCTCAGTTTTCCTTGGTCGCACGCTGTCTTTGGTAATGTTCCTCCAATTGTAGCAGAAAAAACAACGAAGTGCAATATATTTTTAATATAAAACAGCCCGCTAATTATGAATCGGGCGGGCTGTTTTTATGGTAAACGGTCTGGTTGTTTTTACAGGCTGCTCTCAACCTTGATACCAGGACCCATTGTCGTAGTTACGGCGATAGTCTTGACGTATACACCCTTCAGGCTGCTTGGTTTTTGGGCGTTCAAGCTGGTGAAGAATGCACTGGCGTTCTCGCTGAGCTTCTCAACGCCGAATGAAACTTTGCCGATGCTCAAGTGAACGATGGCCTGCTTGTCGACACGGTACTCAACCTTACCTGCTTTGGCTTCTTTGACAGCCTTCGCCACGTCGGTTGCGACAGTACCAGATTTTGGATTTGGCATCAAGCCGCGTGGACCGAGCAATCGAGCGTACTTGCTCAATTTTGGCATGTACTGTGGTGTAGTTACCAGAATGTCAAAATTAAGCTCTTCTTTGTCAAGTTGCTTCAAGAACTCTTCGTCGCCGATAATGTCAGCACCAGCTTTCTTGGCATTGGCGTGATCGTCTTCTGGTGCAAATACGGCAACGCGAATGTCTTTACCAGTACCGTGTGGCAGTGCTACGGTTGAGCGGATATTCTGGTCAGCTTGGCGTGGGTCAACACCCAGGCGGACGTGAACTTCAACGCTGGCATCAAACTTAACTGGGCTGGTTTCGGTCGCTAGTTTTAGTGCCTCGTCAAGACTGTATAGCTTGCCCTTTTCAATATTCTTTGCGGCTGCCTGATACTTTTTACCGCGACGCTCCAGGTGTGGACGAGTAACTGGCTTTGGACCTTTTTTAACATGTGTTTCAGCGTCATCTGATTGTGGCGTGGTATCACCAGCTTCTTTACGAGCCTCTTTTTCTGCTTTTTCAGCAGCTTCGTCGAGTGCTTTTTGACTACGTTTGCCAGCTTTGGCGACGACAGCCTCGCGTTCTGCGATAATATCTTTATCTTCGTTTGCGGCTGCTGGCTTTTCTGCCTCAGCAATCGCTGCTTCAATTTCCGCAATAGTATTTTTTTCGCTCACACTGAGCTTCAATTCAGCTGCTTTTTCCAGCAACTCAGCTTTTTTTGCCATAATGACAATCCTTTCTGTGGTGCAAACGGCTGTTTCAGCCTTCCAACCTTGATTAATGATGAGTACAGTATATCAGATGACAGCACCTGAAGGCAATACGGTTGATAAAAATAGTAAGTTGTGGTATAACGAAAATATGAGTGAGTTTTACAAGAGAGATGATAAGGGTGGATGTGCTTTTGAATATCTAGCATCGAGATTAAAGGACTTAGAGGAGGCTCTCCGGGCAACCCAGACTATACCTGAAAAGTGTCAAGATTGTCCGTATATACTTCTATTTGAAAAGGAGCTTGAAGATAGCATCCAAGAGGTTCGAGCGTTGCCTGATTCTGCCATGGGTGGCGCACGAGATATTCAAGATGGACAACTAAGAAAGACGGCAGCTGTTTTTGGTATCTCTGAGGATGAACTTCGTGAGATTATTGCTAGAGTTGCAGCAAAGAAAGCGACAGCTCAACTTGGCGAACTAGACAAGGCGGTGGATGAGGTGTTTGGGGAATTACAGGGTCTTACAGAATCTTGCCCTGGCTCCTTTACTATGCGAGCTCCAGGGATTGATGTTACGGTCTGTGAGAATCCTGTGATAGAGGCTTGCGGAGATACCATGCTTGAAACGGCCGCTGTTACTCGCAGGTTTTGATAAAATCTTTTTATCGATATTCTAAAGCATTATTGGTCGTAGCTCGTTAATCTGTGGGTGATTTTCTGCTACACTAGTAGTATGGAAAATGTTACAATTACACACATACAGGCGCGACAAATTTTAGATTCTCGCGGTAATCCTACGGTTGAGGCAGATGTTCGCCTCAGCAATGGCAGTTTTGGGCGGGCGGCAGTGCCGTCAGGTGCAAGCACTGGCTCATTTGAGGCAGTTGAGCTGCGTGATGGTGAGCTGGCATACGGCGGCAAGGGTGTTTTGAAGGCGGTGAATCATGTTAATAATGATATCGCCCAGGCACTTCGTGGCATGAATCCTTTTGATCAGTCAGTGATCGACAGCAAAATGAAGCAGCTAGACGGCACGCCAAATAAGGCACAATTAGGGGCGAATGCTCTACTATCAGTGTCGTTGGCAGTCGCCAAGGCGGCAGCACAGGCCCGTGGCATGGAACTGTATTCTTATGTCAATGAGCTGGCTGGGCGACCAAAAATGGTATTGCCAATGCCGATGATTAATGTAATGAATGGCGGTCAGCATGCACTTGGTGCGACGGACTTTCAAGAATACATGATCATTCCAGCAAGTGCGACGACCTTTTCTGATGTGGTGCGAATGAGCGCGGAAGTATTTCATTCACTGGCAAAAGTTTTGAAAGATGAAAATTATCCGACCACTGTTGGCGATGAGGGCGGCTACGCTCCACGAGTTCGCGGCGGTAACATGGAGCCGATGGCACTTTTGGCACGTGCGATTGAGCAAGCTGGTTACAAATTAGGTACTGATTTTGGTTTTGCCCTGGATGTGGCTGCCAGCGAGTTTTACGAAAACGGCAAATACAATCTCGCTACGGAAAAGCGAGTACTGAGTGCTGATGAGATGATTCGGACGTATAAGGCACTGATTGAGCGTGTGCCAGTGCTGTCAATTGAGGACGGACTGAATGAAGAGGCTTGGGCTGATTGGCAAAAAATGACAGCAGAGCTCGGCGGCGTGACGCAATTGGTCGGCGATGATTTGTTTGTTACTAACACTGAACGGCTGCAGCGTGGCATTAACGAAAAAGCTGGCAATGCAATCTTGATTAAACCAAACCAGATCGGAACGCTCAGCGAGACGATTCAAGCGGTAAAAATGGCTCAGGCTGCGGGCTGGAATACTGTGATGAGCCACCGCTCGGGCGAGACGGAAGATGTAACTATTGCACATCTGGCGGTTGGGCTTGGTACTGGTCAGATTAAGACTGGCTCAATGTCGCGTTCAGAGCGGATCGCGAAATATAATGAATTGTTGCGTATTTCTGAGGCTCACCCAGAGCTTGAGCTGGCTCGTCCTTTCGCTCAGATGTAGTTTATTTACGCAAGAAGACTACCTCGTCGTTGTTAGTTTGAGAAAAGGTGATAATTTGTGACGGTGTATTTTCGAGGCATTCCCCGCCATCGACATACACTGTCACTTTTTCATCGAAATAGTCGATGGCTTCTTTTATGTTCTTTGCTGGTGGCAAGCCTTCTGGGTTGGCACTGGGAGCGATCAATGGGCCAGTCTGTTGAATAAGTTCCGCCAGTTCGCCAGAAACCAGTCGAAACGCCAGCGTACCGTCCGCCTGAGTCAGGTGTGGTAAGCTGGTGTCTGATGCGAAAACGACAACTGTCGTCGGACGTAGGCTTCGCATTTTTATGTAAGTATTCTGCTGGCTTTTGCTGAGATTTGGAATATCGCTTAAATTGGCCACCAGTATAATGCAGGATTTCTCTGTGTTGCGATGTCGAATGTTGTATAGGTGTTTAACCGCTCGCTCGTCCTCTGCTCGGGTCAATATGCCGTAAATTGTATCCGTTTTTGCAACTATAATCTTGCCGTCCAGTAAGGCTCTTTTCACTCGCGGGTCTAACAATGACTGCGTAATAATCATAAAAATAATAATACCATATAAAAATCGCCTCCAGTAAGAGGCGACTTTTTGTAAACAGATGATTAGTCGACTATTTCAACACCCATTGAACGAGCAGAGCCAGCGACAACCTTCATCGCACCTTCAAGGTCGATCGCATTGAGCTGATCTTTTTTGGCTTCAGCAATTTCTTGCAGTTGAGCACGAGTCAACTTGCCAACCTTATCCGAGTGTGGCTTTGCACTTCCCTTTTGGATGCCAGCTTTTTCGCGAATCATATCATCGACTGGCTGACCAAGTGAGTTCCAAGTAAATGTTCGATCCTCATACACTTGAATGTGCACGATAACATCTTTACCCATCATGTCTTTGGTTGCGTCGTTGAATGGATTGATGAAATCCATCATATTTAGTCCCCACTGACCGAGAGTTGAGCCAACTGGAGGCCCAGCGGTTGCACGACCAGCTGGGATACGTAACTTCAAGTTACCGATAATCTTCTTTGCCATATTTTTCCTTTACTAACATTATTGAAGCGTTGTTAGTGCGTAACGGTTGATATTATACAAAAAATTGTTAAAAAATACAAATCGTAAGAGGTTTCGTCTATACTTTCTTCACCTGCAAAGCATCTAGCTCAACTGGCGTATCGCGGCCAAACATGCTGACCATCACTTTTAACTTGCCTTTGATAGCGTCAATTTCGCTGACTGAGCCGTCAAAGCCTTTGAATGGGCCATCGATGATAGAGACGATTTCACCTTCCGCGAAGTCAATCTGATGCTTTGGTTCTTCAACGCCCATTCGCTTTTTAATTTTAGCGATTTCCTTCTCTGAAACTGGTGTTGGGGTCGTGTCGGCACCGACAAATCCAGTAACGCCTGGGGTGTTGCGGATGATGTACCAGGTCTCGTCGGTAAGTTTCATTTCAACCAGAACGTAGCCCTGGAAAATCTTGGCATCGACAACTTTGCGTTTGCCATTCTTGATCTGGATCTGCTTTTCCTTTGGCACCATGCAGTCAAAGATCTTGTCGGCCATGTCAACGCCATTAATTCGCTGGCGGATTGATTCGGCGACTTTTTCTTCATAGCCTGAATAAGTGTGGATGGCATACCACTGTCGGCTGTCGTCATATCGTTTTGCACTCATAATATTCCTCTCCTCTTTTTACTTCAAAATCTGCTCAAACAGCCAGTTAAAACCAGCGTCAAGTAGTAAAATAATAACGACAAATAATAGTGTAAATATCAGCACTGCTGCGGTCATCGCCCAGGTGGCTGAACGGGTTGGCCAGCGTACTAATTTTAGCTCGTGCCAAGCACCCTTAAAATAGCCGACAATCGACCCAAGTAGGCTGGCTTTTGCTGGCTTACTGCTTTTCTTGGTGCTGCTTTTTGTTGTTTTTGACTCTACGGCCTTTTTGTTTTTTACCGGTGTATCGTCAGTTGCTTTGATACTTCGGAAGAGCACACGTATGACCTACTAT
>DAIQMM010000022.1:0-7438 GCA_036788915.1 Nanosynbacter sp.
ACCGGAAACCGACGCTCTATCCAGTTGAGCTAACGGGGCGAAATTATGGTACACCCGGCAAGATTCGAACTTGCGACCCCTTGGTTCGAAGCCAAGTACTCTAATCCGCTGAGCTACGGGTGCATATGAAGATATTATATCACATCATTTTGATGATGATAAGACTGGGTTTTGGGTGTTTGTTTGATGATAGCCGTCGATGCTGCTATAATTGTTATGATTATTTATAAAAAGTAACGACTATTTAGGGGTATTATAAAAATTATGACTAATTCAGGTCTATGGAAGTTGATAACTAGGTTTGGGCGAGTAGTCTATGTTTTTGTCGCCACGCTGCTTGTCGCTGGTGGTGTGATTTTGTTGGAGGTGTCGTCGGTTAATGCTATTGGGGCTACCCCAAGTCAAATCAGTAACTTCAACAATACTGTATCTGCTGGTAAAAAAGAAGCTTACATTATTACTGTCGACACTACCAAAGGAACTGACGCTACTAAAAATAAACAGCTTACTCTTCGGGCGTTGGGCAGTGCTGGTGTTCGCCCTAATTATAGCATTTATTGCGATATAGCTTCGTCGACAGCTGCCACTTTCGTTAATCAGACTGCCAACTGGGTTGATTATACCTGTGATTATCCTACTCCTGGTGTTTATACGATCGCAGTTACTGGTATTTATCCAGGTATTTCGACATATAATAATAGCCAAGACAACCCCAAGAAGCTTATCTCTGTCGATCAATGGGGTGTCAATAAGTGGCGAAATCTGACGGAAATGTTCCGTGCGGCATCTAATTTTAATAAAATACCAGATCCTGCAGTGGAGATTCCAGATACCTCTCTGGCTTCTGACATGAGATATACGTTCCATGATGCCACGATATTTAACCAGCCAATTGGCAGTTGGGATACTTCTTCGGTAACAAGTATGAGAGGTCTGTTTGCGAACGCTAGGGCTTTTAACCAGCCAATTGGCAACTGGAACACTTCAAAAGTAACAAACATGGACGGCATATTTGGTTATGCTACTGCCTTTAATCAGCCGATTGAGAGTTGGGATATGTCATCTGTGGTTATCGCCAGCAAAATGTTTGAAGGAGCAGCCGCCTTCAACCAGCCTCTTGCCCGCTGGAATCTAGCAAAAGCAACAACTATCGGTAATATGTTTACACGAGCAACTTCGTTCAATCAACCCCTTGAGGACTGGGATATTTCCAAGATTTCAAACGTGTCTTATGCGTTTGAAGCGGCGACCGCCTTCAACCAGCCACTTGGTCGCTGGAATCTGGCAAAAGTGAATAACATGAAAGGTCTATTGACCCGCTCTGGTCTGTCCGTGGCAAATTATGATAAAACACTGGCCGGCTGGTTGTCTCAAGTTAAGGCGGGCAATGTCGGCAGCACGACCATGAATCTTGGTGCCGACAGATTAATGTACTGCGACTCGGACACTCGTAACGCTCTCGCGGCTCTTTCTTGGACGATCGTGGGCGATTCGAAATCGACCGTTTGTCAGACTGCTACTATCAAATCAGACAGCTTCACTATTCCAGAAACTCAGACTGATGTCGGTACGATAACCTTGGAAAATAACACCAGTACGATTACCCGCTATAGCCTGACTGCTGGGCAGGGGGATATTAATAACAATTTATTTACCGTAGATGCTAATACGGGTCTGCTTTCTTTCAAGTCTACTCCATCTCCAGGTACTTACTCTGTTCGCATTCAGGTATCCACTGATGCTGACCTTAATCCGAGGATTGGCTATCCGCCGCTTCAAAAGGCTTTAACCGTGATTGTTAAAGATATTACTCCGCCGACGCTGATTGATGGTCCAACTTTAAGCACTTCTGAGCAAACGAATCAGGATGTCGTCGTTGAGGTTGTGTTCTCCGAGCCTATCGACACTGGTAGTCTGCCAGCAGGTTGGACTGCCGTACCAGGAAAGCCAAATGCATTCCGCAAAACATACACCGAAAATGCTGTCGAGTCGGTAACTTTTGCTGATTTGTCGGGCAACAGAGTTACTGTTAATGTAGCAGTCTCTAATATTGATAAGGCCAGTGGTCAGCAGGTGAGCAACCTTCTGGCTGTGGATAAGGCTGTGGGTAAAAAGACGGGCTTAGCTGCGACGGGAGATAATGTCTACGGGGTGGTTGCTGTTTCTGCCATCTGCGTTGCGGCTGCGGTGACTTGGTTAATAAAAAGACGTGTGTAAAATAGCCACGACTTTTGGCGGGCAGAGGAGTATAATGAAGTTATGGATGTCGTAACTAATGTATCTTTGAAGAAATATACTACCATGCAGCTCGGTGGCGAGACGCGTTTTATGGCTCAGGCGGATTCGGCTGATGATGTGATATCGCTATATCGTAATGCGAAAAAACAGAATCTGCCAGTAGTTGTCCTCGGTGGTGGCAGCAATATGATCGTTCATGACGAGCCGTTTGAAGGTATTGTGCTGCTAAATCGAATTAAGGGTTTTGAAATTATCGGCGATGATGTAGACGAAGTGCTGGTGAAAATCGGTGGCGGTGAAGTCTGGGATGATGTCGTTAAGAGGACTGTCGATATGGGGCTACAGGGTATTGAGGCGATGTCGGGCATACCTGGCACGGCTGGTGCGGCACCGGTGCAGAATGTTGGTGCCTATGGTCAAGAAGTCGCTGACACGCTAGTCAGCCTAGAGGCATATGATTCTAAAAGAGATGCAATAGTTACGATATTGGCTGATCAGTGTCATTTTTCTTATAGAAATAGCATTTTTCGTGATGAGCAGCGAGGGCGATATTGCATTACGTCGATCACTTTGCGGTTGTATCGTTCGCAGCCAAAGCCGCCATATTATGCAGCTCTCCAGCGATACTTTGACGAGAATATGATTCAGCCTGTTTTGTTGCAGGATTGTCGTGATGCGGTTTTGTCGATTCGTGCTGATAAATTGCCAGACCCGACCAAGTTCCCGAATGCTGGCTCATTTTTCAAGAACGCTATGATCGATACTTGGCACCGTGATGAGCTGTTAAAACAGTATCCCGACATGCCGCATTATGCGATGCCTGATGGTAGACATAAAGTGCCTTCGGGGTGGCTGATTGAGCGGGCTGGCCTTAAGGGTAAGACTCTTCATGGTATGCGTGTGTATGAGAAAAATGCATTAGTTCTGGTGAATGATTCAGCTGCTGGATATGGTGATTTGTCGGCCGCACGAGACGATATAATTCAGGCTGTTTATGATATGTTCCACATACAGCTCCAGCAAGAGCCGCTTGAATTGGAATAAGGCTTGTAGTTTTTTCCATTTACGGTTATGCTAAAAGTATGAGAAAATATCGGGGATTTACTGTCGTTGAGTTGGTAATCGTAATGGCTATCATGGCGATTCTACTAACAATTGCTACCGTAAGCTTCCGTCAATATCAAATCTTTGCCCGAGATAAAGAGCGTGAAGCTGATGTTGCTGCTCTGCAAACTTACCTTGAGTCAATTTATCCGCAAGAGATTCGCGACTCGTCTGGCAGAGTAATTAAAGAGGCTGGCACTTATCCAGCATTGATGATGGAAAACGGTGATGACTGGAAAGAGTGGGATGTGGTGTTTAAAGATTTGTCAAAGGAAGTGCTGTCTCCGCCCGGCATAAAAACAGATCAGCCTAGTGTACCGCGGAGTAGAACTAGTACTAGCGGTTATATTCCAGAAGAGAACCGTGAGGGGCCGTGCGGTTATTATTACTGCTATACACGACCGAACAATATTGCGGGAGATAAGGACAAATATATTTACGCCCCAGGTCCAAATGGTAATGAGCTTTGCACCAAGCGTCCAACCAGTACAGGTGCACCGACCAGCACAGAAACGAGCAAGTGCCGTCGATACATTATCGTCTACAAGACTGAGGTTGATGATAGGAAAGTTGTTGTGGAGAGTAAACGCAAATGACAAAGGGATTTACAGCTGTTGAGATTTTAGTAACTGTTTTTGTGGCGGCATTATTATTGATGAGCGGCTATCAATTACATAGTGTGATTATTCGTCAATCGGCTGACACTCGGACGATGAGTCAGGCGAGCAATATTGGTTATGAAATATTGCGTAAGCAGTCATATTCTGCGGTGATAAATCCTTGTTCGAATCCGCAAAAAACTGCCGTTCCTGGCAGCTCAATTCCTGCAAATGGCTTGCCAGCTCCTGTCTCTGTTACGATCGCTAAATGTCGCCCATACAATGATTCAAATCTGGTAAATGTTGTAGTGACGGTAAAATATGGTCCACAGAATAGAGAGGTGTCGCATGCGATGTATCTCACTGAATAGTAGCAAAAATAGCGGATTTACACTTGTGGAGATTATGGTGGTCGCACCGCTGGTGATTTTGATTATCGGTGGAATGATTACGGCGATGATTGCACTGTCAACTGGTGCCATGCGGTCTAGTGCACATTCGCAGTTGCAGCATGAAGTTTTGATGGCACTTGATCAGATTGAGCAAGATGTAAAATTGAGTATCGATTTTAATACCGATACGATCGCCAATACAGACACCACCCCCAACAAGCTGTCTTTACGTAGCTTGGCGACGGATAAAAATCCGTTTAATGCAGACCGCAAGCTAATTAAGGCTAGTGATTGTACGGCGGCGAGTGGCGGTATTTTTCCGACAGATGCTCTGAAGTATAAAATGCAATATTATGTAGAGAGTAATAATGTTTTGCGGCGAAAGGCGGTGTTTGACAATGGCTGTGACAGCTCCGACGTGCCGTGGCAAAGAGCGATTGACGAGAAGCTAATCTCCACTAATAATGAGATTATCTTAAAAATAACTGGCACTGAGGCGAACGCGAAGACTATTCAATTGACTGTTACTAAGACCGTCGCTGGTAGGGACATCAGTTACACTGGCTACTTGTATGTAAAATCTGTCAATTTTTAAGAAAATGCTTGTGTTTATTTTTACCCTCTGCTACAATCGAAATTGTTAACAACTAATTAAAAAATAGGGGGCAAATCAGAAATGGTTTCTTCAAACAAAACTAAAGGTTTCACGCTCGTTGAGCTCTTGATCGTGATCGTAGTTATCGCGATTTTGGCAGCAATCTCAATCGTTGCCTACAACGGTGTAACACAAAAAGCACGTGACGACGAGCGTCAGACGAATGCACGCAACTTGTTGAACGCTGCTGCATCATACCAGGCAGACAAAGACGAGTGGCCAACAGTAGAAAATCTTAAAGATTACAGCGTCATTAGGCTTGATGCTGAACTTACGAAGCCAACCGTAACAGCCGAGGACAAGACTCCTGGTTCTGGTTCAAAGAACGTTTACAAATATGAGATTTGCAAAACGGGTAGTCCAGCTGCAAATACTGGTGTGAGGGTTACTTACTATAAGGAAGCTGATAACTCAACTCCTTCTATAACAACAGGTAAGTGCTCGTAGATCAGACTTAACCTAGTGAAGAGATAATTATCCCCCGGCTTAACCGGGGGATAATTAATTATCTGCACTTGGTTTTAATTAATATTTCTTTATGAACATCGCCCGGCAGTAATGACATTAACGCCCTTGTTTGGATCGACTTCCCTCAGGAATTCTATGCGGGCACCAGTTGCCTCCAGGTTATTAGTAGTAAATCCACTTCCTTTGCAGTATTGAAGCTTATATGTATGCTTACCAGCAGAGACCGTTGCATTAACTTTAGAGCTATCCACCATATCTGGCACAAGCTTTATAATCTCATACGTTGCGAGGTCACTTAGAGTTGGCCATTTGCTATGCTCTGTCTCATAAGCTGACATGGCATCTAGAAGATTACGTGCATTAGATGAACGTCTATCGTCATGTGCCTTATTGGTTGCATTGCTATACGCCACGATTGAAATAGTTGCCAAGATAGCGATAACAACGATCACGATCAAGAGCTCAACGAGCGTGAAACCTTTAGTTTTGTTTGAAGAAATCATTTCTGATTTGCCCCCCAATTATTTAGTATTAGCTATATGGTAACGGAAAATGTGCAGCAAGAATAGTGGCTTGTTGCCTAATTTTTGCGTATTCTGTCGGGTCATCTGTCCGAATTGCCGTGATAATCCACTCAGCAATTTGCTTGACTTCATTTTCTTTCATGCCGCGTGTCGTCACTGCTGGCGTGCCAAGGCGCAAACCGCTTGGACGAAATGGCGGCAGGGTGTCGTTCGGGATGGCATTGGCGTTAGCGGTGATACCGCTGGCTTCCAGTCGCTCCTGAGCGGTTTTACCGTCAATGCCGAAGCTGCCATAGACATCTGCCAGCACCAAGTGGTTACTGGTACCGCCTGTTACCAATTTTAAGCCGCCGCGTTTCAATTCATCTGCCAGCACGGCCGCATTCTTTACGATTTGCTGGGCGTATGTCTTAAACTCTGGGTGGAGTGCTTCGCCGAAGGCCACAGCTTTGGCGGCGATGGTATGCATGTGTGGGCCGCCTTGAGTGCCAGGGAAAACTGCTCGGTCGATCAGTGTTGGCAGGTTTTCCAAAGTTTTTTCTGGTCGTTTCAAAGGATTGCCAACCACGCCTTTTGACAAAATCAAGCCACCACGTGGGCCACGCAAGGTTTTGTGTGTGGTAGTGGTGATAACATGAAAGCCGTAATCAAACGGATTTTTGGCTTGGCCGCCAACGATCAGCCCAGCAATGTGGCTCATATCTGCCATCAGCATAGCACCAACTTCGCGTCCAATCTCGGCAAACTTGGCATAATCCAGCTCGCGTGGATAAGCCGAAAAGCCTGCCAAGATGATTTTTGGCCGATGTTTCAGCGCCAACTCACGAATTTCTTCATAATCAATCTCACCCGTCTCGACATCTTTGATGCCGTAGCGGACGAAGTTGTACTCGCGGGCCGAGCGGGTGACTGGTGCACCGTGAGTCAGGTGTCCGCCGTGCGCCAAATCCATCGCCAGAATGGTGTCGCCTGGCTCACACCACGCATAATACACGGCCTCATTAGCCTGGGCGCCAGAGTGTGGCTGAACGTTGGCGTGGTCGGCACCAAATAGCTGCTTGGCCCGCTCAATTGCCAAGGTTTCTATTTGATCAGTGTTGTCCTGACCGCCGTAATATCGTCGCCCTGGATAACCTTCGGAATATTTATTCGTAAAAACACTGCCGAGAGCCGCCAGCACGCTTGGCGATACGTAATTTTCGCTAGGAATCAGCTCAATACCCGTCTGTTGACGCATGGTTTCTGCTCTGATTAGCTCAGAAATTTGCCTATCGTTCACTCATTTACCTCCTTTCTTATTATTATATCATTGTTAGTGTATACCATCTGTGATATTATCAATCCATGAATAAGGATAGCTATCTCAAAAAAGTCGGCGATATTATTGCAAAAAATCGACAAAAGCAAGGTATGACACAAGCACAGCTGGCGGCGGCAATTGGTACGTCTCGCTAACGC
>DAIQMM010000023.1:0-7333 GCA_036788915.1 Nanosynbacter sp.
AGGATAATTGATGGATTATTGACTAAAGCTCTAGCGATCGCCACACGTTGCACTTGTCCACCAGATAATTGATGTGGCATATAATATTCCCTGGTATTCAGGTGAAAGGTTTTCAGGATACGGCTGGCCTCTTGAAGTCGTTTGATTTTCCGCACCCCTTTATAGGTCAGAGGTAGGGAAACGTTGTCAATTACGTTTAGTCGCGGTACGAGATTAAAGTTCTGAAAAATGAAGCCGATGTGTTTTGAGCGGGCTTTGGCACGCTGGCGAGAAGTTAATGTGTCAACAGCCGTGCCATCCAGGTCATATTGACCCTCAGATGGACGATCAAGCAGTCCAATGACATTAAGTAGTGTCGTCTTACCGCAGCCGCTTGGCCCCATAATGGCGATAAACTCACCTTTTTCAATGGTTAAGTCTACAGCGTCCAGTGCCGCAATCTCAGCATCGCCAAACCCAAATTTTTTGGTAACACCAATAAGTTTAATGCGTGGTGGAATAGCTGCTTTCATCTATGCTTATTATAGATAAGTTGTCGGTAGATATGCAACCATAAGGAGCAAGAAAATGTGGTATAATTGGCAACAGGGAAGGATGCAGGAGTGGTTGAACTGGCACGCCTGGAAAGTGTGTAGACTCTTCACGGGGTCTCCGGGGTTCGAATCCCCGTCCTTCCGCCAGGAATTATTTAAGTATTAAGCCCTGCATTGTAATTTTTACTAAACCTCTTGCAAACCCTACATTTAGTGCTTATTATAGTAAACATACGCTAGATGTGTAGCGGAGTATACAAACAAAAAACACTCGGAGGTGAGACTATTTAGCTCAGAGAAGGTCTGGGCGGTCTTTTTGAGTTAAAAATGGGGAATGTAAGGGGGAGATATGCAACAGATTCAGGTGGTCAAACGCGACGGGACAAAAGAGCCGTTTGATGCCAATAAAATTAATGCGGCGATTTTGAAGGCCTGCGATGGTCTACCAGATCAGGTTTCTAAAGTGGTACAGGTGGCGACCGAGTTGCAGCTGACGCTATTTGACGGGATTACCACCGAGCAGCTGGATGAGGCGGTGATTCAGACGGTTTTACAGAACGTCAAAGATGATCCAGATTATGATAAAATCGCAGCTCGCTTGCTACTGAAGACTATTTATAAGAGTATTTTGGGTGATTACGAGACGGCAGACGAGTTAAAGAAATTGCATGCACGGGAGTTTCCGAAATTTGTTAAAGCGGCGGTCAAAGATGGCTTACTTGATGAGCGGATGAGCGACGGGCGATTTGATTTGAAAAAATTGGGCGAAGTATTACAGCCAGAACGCGACGATCTCAGTAAATATCTCGGTGTGATGACCAATAAAAACCGCTATGCCTTGCGTAAACAAAGCGGCGATCCACTGGAAACACCGCAATTTACACATATGCGCATCGCCATGGGGCTTAGCTACAATGAGCCAGATCCAACTGCGGCAGCGATTGAATTTTATGAACATATGAGCAAATTAGAATATCTGCCGGGCGGTTCGACACGGGTTAATGCTGGCGGCTCCTTCCCACAGCTCAGTAACTGTTTTTTGATGAATGTCGACGATGATATGGAGTCAATTGCCAAGAGCGTACGCGACACCATGTTTATCGCCAAGGGCACTGGCGGCATCGGCATCGGTTTTACTAAATTGCGGGCAGCTGGTAGCCCAGTTAAAACCACTAATACTGAATCAACTGGCCCAATTCCTTTCATGAAGATGATTGATACAGCGCTGTTTGCGGTTAGCCGTAAGGGTAAAAAGGCGGGTGCAGCGGCCATTTATATGGAGAACTGGCACCTCAATTTTGGGCAGTTTATTGATCTGCGTTCTAACTCTGGCGACCCATATATGCGTACGCGTTTTGCCAACACCGCGGTATTCATTTCTGATGAGTTTATGAAGCGGGTGCAGAAAGATCAAGATTGGTATCTGTTTGATCCAGCGGAAACGCCAGATTTGCCAGAGTTGTACGGCGAGGAGTTTTCGGCACGTTACAAGGAGTATATTAAGCTGGCTGAAGCTGGTAAAATGCGGGTCTTTGAAAAGATGTCAGCTCGCCAGCAATTTAAGCAGATTTTGACTAGTCTGCAGGCCACTAGCCATCCATGGCTAACCTGGAAAGACACCATTAATGTGCGGGCGCTGAATAATAACACTGGTACAATTCATCTGAGCAATCTTTGTACGGAAATTACCTTACCTCAAGACAAGGATAATATTGCCACCTGTAACTTGATTAGTATCAATCTGTCGGCGTTTTTGCGTGAGGATAAGACTTGGGACTGGGATCGTTTGCAAGAAGCTTCACGGGCAGCAATTCGGCAATTGGATAACTTGGTGGATATTACCAAAACTCCAATTCCAGAAGCTATGAACTCGAACCAGCAGACGCGGGCGATTGGCCTAGGGGTGATGGGTTTTTCGGACGTATTGGAAAAACTCGGTTATTGCTATGAATCGAGCGAAGCCTATGATTTGATCGACCAATTGACCGAGTTTATCAGTTATCACGCCATCGACCAGTCAGCGGATTTGGCGGCCAAGTTGGGTAGTTACCCGACATATAAAGGCAGCGGCTGGAGTAAGGGTGTTTTGCCGATTGATACGGTGGCGGAATTGTCGAATAATCGCAAGGTTAAGGTGAAGATTGATAACAAAACCCGTCTAGACTGGGATAAATTACGTAAGAAAGTTAAAAAAGGTATGCGCAACGCGACACTGATGGCTATCGCGCCAACGGCTAACATCGGTCACATTGCTGGTACCACGCCGGGTATCGATCCGCAGTTTGCACAAATCTTTAGCCGCTCAACGTTGAACGGTAAGTTCCTGGAAGTGAATAATAATTTAGTGCGTGACCTTAAGCAATTGAACTTGTGGGATGACATCAAGGAAGAAGTCTTTGCTAATCAAGGTGATATCCAACACATTGATGCTATTCCGCAGAAACTGAAAGATGTGTATAAAACCAGCTTCCAGCTGAGTCCCTACGCTTTTATCGAGGTGGCGGCGCGGGCACAGAAGTGGGTTGATCAGGCGATTAGCCGCAATATGTACCTTGAAACTCGTGACATTGATGAGTATGTGGAGATTTATTCGGAAGCCTGGCGACGCGGTTTGAAAACGACTTACTACTTGCACGTTAAGCCGCGTCATCAATCAGAACAGACCACGGTGTCGGTGGAAAAAATTGCTGAGCAAAAGATTAGAACAGGTGCAGGCAAGGCACGTGGCTTTGGCTTTGCAAAAATTAATAAATAAAGGGGGTTATCATGTCAGACTATACACATCCAAAAGGTGGAATTTTAGGCTCGGGGCTGCGCGACGGGCTGAGTTTACATCCAATTCGTTACCCATGGGCATACGATTTATATAATCAAGCGGTGGCCAACACTTGGTTTCCTAATGAAGTTCAGCTAGCACAGGACTTGATGGATTTTGAAAAACTCAGCGACGAAGAAAAGCATGCGCTGAAAACCGTCATTAGCTACCTCAACCCAAACGAGCTACTGATCAACAAATCGCTAGCATTTGGCATTTACCCGTACGTCAACGCCGCTGAAGCGCAGCTATATCTGTCAAAGCAGATGTGGGAAGAGGCTAATCACTTCATGACCTTTGAGTACATTATCGAGACGTTTCCGTTTGATCGCGAGGAAATTTACGCGGCGGGCTTTGGCAAGAAATCGCTGGCCGACAAGGCAGATTTCCAGAACAAGCACCTAGACGTGATGCTTGATCCAAACCTGGATATTTACTCTTTGGAGGGCAAGAAAGATTTTGTCCGTTCGCTAGTGGCCTATAACATTGTGCTGGAAGGCATTTGGTTCTATTCAGGCTTTATGGTTGGCATGAGTTTCCGTCAGCGCAACTTATTGCGCAATGTCGGTACGCTGCTAGACTGGATTACCAAGGATGAGAACTTGCACTTAACCTTTGGTATCAATTTGCTACTCACCATCCTGGACGAAAATCCAGAACTGCAAACCCAGGAATTTGCCGAGGAAATTCGCGGGCTTATCCTGCAGGCGGTTGAGCTAGAAAAAGAGTACAACAAGGACATGTTGCCAAAGGGCATCTTGGGCCTAAACGCTGATTATGTCAATCAGTACGTCATGCACATGACCGACCGCCGCTTGGTTGAGCTTGGCTTTGAGCCGGAGTACAACGTAGCCAACCCCGCCAAATGGATGGCTACGGCAAATGACACTTTGGAGCTCGTCAATTTCTTTGAAAGCACTAACACTAGCTATGAAGTAAATACCACGAAATAACTGCCATGGACAAAATTACAACAGATATTTTAGATACCGTAGAAGTTGGCGCCTTGGCGACCGTCAATCGCGACAGAACACCATTAATTACACCGCTTCACTTTGTTCGTTATAAAAATGACAACATCATTTGGATTTCTGACCGACAATCTCGTCACGCCGTTAATGCCTACCGCAGCGGTGCTGTGGAATTTGTGGTTTGGAACGATCAAAAAAGTGCTGTCTTTTTGACAACAAAGGTGCGAGAGCTACCAGAGGAAGAAGAGGCGGCGGCTTTAGGGGTCTATGCCAATAAGCTGGGCGACTTTATGCCGCGCGTGGAAAATAGACAAATTTACATCATGCCAATCGGTAATCTTGATGAAAAAACTACAACAGGAAATTGGCGGCACTATATTGCATAAGCGCTATATATAGCGTAATATAAGCACTAGCACTACTAAATATAGATAAGGACAGATAAATGAACGCAAGTCAAATTATTTCTGACGACATGACTTTGGAAGAAAAATTGAATGCCATTGATGCGGCGATGAAGGCAGCGCAAGCGGTGGCGGACGACCAGGCCAAGGCGAGTGGGGGCGTCGCTGCGCCCATTGATCCGGCAAGTCTGACGATTTGCGATGGTTGTGAATAAAACAACAGAGGTGTCGATTCGGCGCCTCTTTTGATAGGTTGGAGAAGTGATGACGAAGAAGTATATTTTTGTAACTGGTGGGGTGTTGTCTGGTGTCGGTAAGGGAATCACGGCGGCAAGTATTGGTGCGATTTTGCAGGCGAAAGGCTTGAAAGTATCGGTACAAAAGTGTGATCCGTATCTGAATGTTGATGCTGGACTATTAAATCCACGTGAGCATGGTGAATGTTTCGTGACCAAAGATGGTGCTGAGACTGATTTGGACTTGGGACACTATGAACGATTTTTGGATTTGGAGTTGACGCGGAAAAACACCACATTGTCTGGCAGGCTACTGCGTGATCTTATCGCCGATGAACGGGCTGGTAAATTTGGTGGTCAAACTGTACAGCTGGTGCCACATTTGACCAATTCTATTAAAAAATCTATTCACGAAGCAGCTGAAGGCGAAGTACATTTGGTAGAAATTGGTGGTACGGTCGGGGACTACGAAGGTCTGAGCTTTATCGAAGCAATCCGGGATTTTTCTCAAGAAGTGGGTCGGAATAATTGTCTCTTTGTTCACGTGGTGTATGTGCCGTTTCTTGAGGCTAGTCAGGAATATAAGACCAAGCCAGCTCAGAATGCCATGGCGGATCTTCGCGGTTTTGGTATCATGCCAGATGTGGTGGCGGTGCGGACTGAGGGTCATGATAAACCACCACGCAGTGTCGGTGAAAAAATTGCTATTTCGTCTGGTGTGCGACAGGAAGGGATTATCATGATGCCTAATGTTGACACTGTGTATGAGGTGCCGCTAACGGTGAATCGCGATCTTGGCTCGTTATTGAGTGAGTTTACTGGTAATACAGTAGAGCCAGATTTGAGGCGATGGCAGCAGTTAGCCGAGCGTGATACTACCGAATATTCTAAAGAGGTGACGGTTGGTTTGGTTGCTAAATATATCGATAATTCCGATACCTATCTGTCGGTAACTGAGGCATTAAAATCCGCCGCCTGGGCAAATAAAAGTGAGATTGCCATCCGTTGGATCAATGCTGAGACGGCGAATGAAGAAGATTTTGCCAGCGTTGACGCGATCGTGGTGCCGGGTGGTTTCGGTGCTCGCGGTGTTGAAGGAAAGATTGCTGCAGCAACCTATTGCCTGGAACATAATAAACCATATTTGGGTATTTGTTTGGGCATGCAAACAGCGGTGATTGCAGCGGCACGTCGAGGTGGTGTGAACGGTGCTAACAGTGAAGAGTTTGGTGCTAGCCAGGGTGCAAATGTGATTTATTTGATAGAGGGGCAGGCAGGCAAGGAGTCGACTGGCGGGACCATGCGACTGGGTGATTATCCAGCGGTGCTGAAAAATGACTCGTTAGTTGCAAAGATTTATGGTACAACAGAGGTGGTGGAGAGACATCGTCATCGCTATGAAGTGAACCAGGATTTTATTCAAGAGATTGAGCGGGGTGGTTTGATGGTTTCTGGTACGTCGCCTGATGGTCGACTAGTCGAGTTCGTCGAAGCACCGCACCATCGGTATTTCGTGGCTACCCAAGCTCATCCTGAGTTTAAGTCTCGTCCCTTCCGACCACACCCACTGTTTGACAGGCTGATTCGGGCTAGCTTGACAAAATAACTAAACAGAGAAGAATAAACTGACGACATCTGTTATACTGTAAGTTATGGAACAGATTATTTCTCAAATAATTAAGCAACTTTTCGATCAAGATGTGTCAGTGCAGTTGACGCGTCCTGATCCAAAGTTTGGCGATTTTGCGACCAATGTGGCACTACAATTAGCAAAACCCTTGGGTAAAAATCCGCGTGAGATTGCTGAGGCGATCGCGGAAGAGTTACGCGGCCATCAGGAGTTTAGCGAGGTTAGTGTGGCTGGGCCGGGCTTTATCAACGTTAAGTTAAGCGACCAAGCGGTGCTTGAGTCACTGAAAGTACGGCCGGCAACCAACCGTTCAGGGCAAACAGTGGTAATTGAGACCAATTGTCCAAATCCGTTTAAGGCCATGCACATTGGTCACGCTTTGAATGCGATTTTGGCGGACACCATGGCGAATTTGCTGGCAGTGGATGGTGCATCGGTACACCGAGTCAGTTACCACGGCGATGTCGGCACGCATGTCGGCAAGAGTATGTGGGCAATTCTTCGCGAAATTGATGGCGATGTCAGTAAGCTAGACGCTATTCCGGCTGATAAGCGCAATGAATTTATGAGCCGTATGTACGTTGAAGGTGCACGGGCGGCTAAAGAATCGCCAGAGGCACGGGCAGAAATCGACGAGCTAGCCAAGCAATCTTTCGTGCTGGATGATCCGCTATACAAGCAGGTGTACGAGATTTGTAAAGCCTGGAGCTTTGATGAAATTGATGCCAATGTGGCGCGGCTGGG
>DAIQMM010000024.1:0-7177 GCA_036788915.1 Nanosynbacter sp.
GCGTTAGCGCCTCAAAGCAATTTTGAAAGAAGTTGAAGAGGCCGCTGGCGAAATTATTTTGTTCGTTGATGAAATTCACACCATGGTCGGCGCTGGCAAAACCGAAGGCAGCATAGACGCCGGCAATATGCTCAAACCCGCCCTAGCGCGCGGCAAACTACACATGATCGGCGCGACGACGTTGGCGGAATATCGCCAGCATGTCGAGAAAGATGCAGCCCTAGAACGACGGTTTCAGCCAGTTTACGTCGGTGAGCCGAGTTTTGACGACACCATCGCCATTTTGCGCGGCCTGAAGGAAAAATACGAAGTCCACCACGGCGTGAAGATTGCTGATGATGCCATTGTGGCGGCGGCACGGCTATCCACTCGGTATCTGCCCGACCGCTTTTTGCCAGACAAGGCGGTGGATTTATTAGATGAAGCGACCAGCGCTCTGAAAATGCAATTGGAGAGCGTGCCGATTGCTCTCGATCGGCTGAATAACCGCCGCTTGCAGCTGGAGATTGAAGAGGCCGCGCTGAAAAAAGATAAATCCGACCACGCCAAGGCCCGCACAGAGGAAATCAAGCAGCAAATCACCGACCTTCGGGCTCAGGCCGAGGTGATTGACAGTAAATGGCAGCACGAAAAAGACATTCTCCAAACCGTCAATACCGCCACTGAAAAAATGGATAGCCTACGCTCACAACTGGAAATCGCCGAACGCGACGCGGATCTCGCCACCGCTAGCCGCATCAAATACGGCGATCTGCCAGAGCTGGAGAAAAAGCTGGCCGCCGCCCGCCAGGAACTGGCGGCTATTCCGCCGGCTGACCGCCTGCTGCGTGAAGAGGTGACCCCTGATGACATTGCTAGTGTGGTGGCTCGCTGGACGGGCATCCCAGTCGAACGACTAATTGAGACCGAATCCAGCAAATTAACTAAATTAGAGGAACACATCAGTACCCAAGTGATTGGTCAAGATAAAGCCATCGCCGCAGTCGCCAGCGCCATTCGTCGTTCGCGCGCTGGACTCAGTGATACCAACCGGCCGATCGGCTCCTTCCTCTTTCTCGGCCCCACAGGCGTGGGTAAAACAGAGGTGGCCCGCAGCCTGTGCCGCGAATTATTCGACGACGAACACGCCATGATTCGCATCGATATGAGCGAATATATGGAGCGGCACGCCGTGGCCCGCCTGATTGGCTCGCCGCCAGGCTACGTGGGCTACGACCAAGGCGGCCAACTCACCGAAGCGGTCCGCCGCCGCCCCTACAGCGTGGTACTATTTGACGAAATCGAGAAGGCCCACCCCGACGTCTTCAATGTGCTACTCCAGGTGCTGGATGATGGCCGCCTGACCGATGGCCAGGGACGAACAGTCGATTTTTCCAACACGGTCATCATCATGACCAGCAATGTCGGCTCACAGGCGATTATGGATTTTTCTGGCGACGATTTGTCAGCACTGGATAATCACATGCTTGATGTCCTCAGACAGCATTTCCGCCCGGAGTTCCTCAACCGCATCGATGACATCGTCATTTTTGACCGCATTCGACCAGAGGCCATGCGAGCAATTGTCGATGTCCAGCTGAAACGTTTCGCCCGCCAAGTCAAAGACAGCCGCGACATCACGCTGGAGTTTGACGACAGCGTCCGCGAGATGCTGGCCCGCGATGGCTACGACCCGGCCTTCGGTGCTCGGCCGCTCAAGCGCTTGGTACAAAAACGGATGCTTGATCCATTAGCGCTGGAGTTAATTGATGGAAAGATTCACGAAGGAAATACCGTGAAAGTATCGTCACACGACGACAAAGCCAGTTTCACTACCCTTTAATCACCTCTTTTTGCTATAATAAGGCAATATGAGGATCTTGGGAATTGAGTCCAGCTGCGACGAAACAGCGGCAGCGGTCGTAGAAAATGGCGAACGTTTGCTTTCGAATGTCGTCAACTCACAAATCGACATTCACGCCGAGTACGGCGGTGTCATTCCAGAAATTGCCGCTCGCAGTCATTTGGAAGTTATCAATCCTGTTATCAATAAGGCGCTAGCTGATGCAAATTGTACCTGGGACGACATCGATGCTATTGCCGTAACTTATGCGCCCGGATTGATCGGCTCGCTGCTCATCGGCACCCTTGCTGCCCGTACGCTCGCTATCATTCACAATAAGCCACTTTACAAGATTCACCACGTCGAGGCACATGTGTACGCTAATTTTATTACGGAGCAAAATCAACCCACCTTTCCTCTCCTAGCCCTCATCATCTCTGGTGGGCATTCGCAGCTCGTCCTTTTCCAAAATCATGGCGATTACCAACTTATCGGCCAGACCCAAGATGATGCCGTTGGCGAGGCTTTCGATAAAGTCGCCAAAATCCTCGGTCTGCCCTACCCTGGCGGCCCGTCTATCTCCAAAGCTGCCAAATTCGGCGATCCGCACGCCTTCACCCTACCTATCGCCAAACTTCAAGGCAAATATGACTTTTCCTTCTCTGGCCTCAAGACAGCCGTTTTGAGGGCTGTTCAACGCGAAGTGGGCAAAGACTTCACTTTTCCCTCGCACGAGCTCCCAGGGCTTGTAGACGATGAATTACGGCATAATATGGCCGCTTCCTTTCAATTCACCGCCATCAAAACCCTGGTTGATAAAACTCGCCAGGCTTATGATGATTTTCAGCCAGCTTCGGTGGTTATTGCTGGCGGCGTAGCGGCCAATCAGGAACTTCGCCATCAACTTTCGGCCGCCCTACCCCTGTCAATTGACTATGCACCCATCCAGCTCTGCACCGATAACGCCGCGATGATTGCTGCACTTGGCTATTATCGTGCTCAAATTGACCAGCCCACCGACCCGTACGACCTAGAAGTTCAACCAAGTTTATCAATGACATCAGTTTAACGTTGTGAGGAATACAACATGAATCAACATTTTCTACAATCAGAAGCCTGGCAAGCGTTTCAAACAGCACTAGGACGAGAGGTATTCCGTAACAGTGGTAACGGATGGAGCTATCTAGCTATTTTAGAACGCGGCACTGGCCACACACGACTGTATTGTCCCTATGGCCCAACCGCAATCAACGAAGCTTCTTTCAAGGAAGCTATCAATTCGCTAATTAAGCTCGGCCGTCAGCATAAAGTCACCTTTATTCGCGTCGAGCCAACCGAACTAATCTATGCGGACTATCTAAAAAACCACCGCTGGAAAAAAGTCACTTACCAACAACTCCAGCCCGAACACAGCCAAATCCTCGACCTTAACCAGCCGACAGAACAGCTTATTGCACAGATGTCGCAGCCTGTTCGTAATATTTACCGCAACTATCATAAAAAAGACATCAAGATTCACCAATCGACCAACCCAGAAGATATCGACATTCTGCTGACTTTCGTTCATCAGGTCGCCGAGCGTACAGGCATTCGCCCACATTCTGATGATTATTTTCGCCAGCAAGCCACAATCCTTTTTCCCCTAAATGCCGCCCGTCTGTGGTATGCTACGGTTAATGACGCACCGATCGCCGCCGCCCTGCTCTATTACACCGACTCCACGCTTTACTACGCTCATGCTGGCGCATCAGCACTACCTGAACACCGCAAATTAAACGCTGGGACCGCCTTGCTCGCCAGTGCCATCATTGATGCACAATCTCGCGGCCTTACCACGGCAGACCTCTATGGCATCGCCCCCGATGGTGCTTCGCCAAAACATCCTTGGGCAGGTTTTACACGCTTTAAGCAATCGTTTGGCGGCAGTGGCGTAACCTTTGGCGGTGCGTGGGATTTACCACTCCGCCCCCTACCCTACTGGCTATATCGCACATACCAATCACTTCGCTAACTGGCTGCTTGGCTACCCTCTTCGCCTATGCTATACTAAAGAGGTAATATAAACATGCGAGGAAAACAAGAGGTCATCAGCAAATAGACTTTCACATGAAAAAGTCGCTATATTTCCTTTTGTCTTTTTTTCACATGAAAATATGGAATTATCTATGCAGCTAGCGAAACAATACACACCAAACGACTACGAACCAAACGTTTACGCCATGTGGGAAGCAAGCGGAGCTCTGGCACCGACTGGAATTGGCAAACCCTACAGTGTTATCATGCCGCCACCAAACGCCAACGGCAACCTACACATTGGCCACGCCCTCGACATGAACTTAAAGGATATTTTGGTTCGTTATCACCGCATGAAGGGCGATGATGCGGTATTTATCCCTGGAGCAGACCATGCTGGCTTTGAAACCTGGGTCGTTTATGAGAAAGAATTGGAGAAACAAGGGAAGAGTCGTTTCGATTTCTCAAGAGAACAACTCTACAGCCAAGTTTGGAACTTTGTGCAAGAAAAACGCGGCAATATGGAGCTGCAATTACGAGCACTTGGCGTTAGTGCCTCATGGCAGCATCAAGTATTCACCCTTGACGACAAAGTCATCAATACGGTATATAATACATTCAAAAAATTATGGGACGACGGTCTAATCTACAGAGGTGAAAAGATCGTTAATTACTGCACCAAACATCAAACAAGCTTCGCCGACATTGAAGTGGAGCATAAAAACGAGAAAGGGAAGTTGTGGCACATAGCCTACCCAACCTTGGACAAGATTGGTGAAATTGTCGTGGCGACAACCCGCCCTGAAACGATGCTCGGCGACGTAGCGGTGGCGGTTCATCCTGACGATGAGCGTTACAAACACCTAATCGGAACTCGAATACTGCTGCCAATTACCAACCAGGAAATCCCAATTATCGCCGACGAATACGTTGACATGACGTACGGCACTGGGGCAGTCAAGATCACACCAGCACATGACCCTAACGACTTTGACATGGCAGAGAGACACCAGCTGCCACTAAAACAGATTATTAGCCCACAAGGCACAATGATTAATGTGCCGCCACAGTTTATGAACATAACGCCGCAAGAAGCCCGCAAACGCGTCTTAGATGCATTAGACGCCCTGGAACTACGCCGCGGCGAAACCACCATCGAACACGCCGTTGGTCACTGCTATAAATGCGGTAGCGTAATTGAGCCAATGGTTAAAGAGCAGTGGTTTATCAAAATGCAGCCACTAGCACAGCCAGCCATCAAGGCACTGGAGCAGGGAGAAATTACCTTTTACCCAGCCTCCAAGCGTAAAGAACTCATCGCTTACCTTGAACAGCTGAAAGACTGGAACATTTCCCGCCAGATTCCATGGGGCATTCCAATTCCAGCCTTTGTCAACGAGCATGACTCATCGGACTGGATCTTTGACATCCGCACCAATGAACAGAAAATAGTTGTAAATAACACAACATATATCAGAGAAGAAGATACCTTTGACACCTGGTTCTCATCAGCTCAGTGGCCATACATCACCACTGATTATCTGGACGGCGGCGAACTGGCCAAATATTTCCCAACCAGCCTGATGGAGACGGGTATGGACATTATGCGAGCCTGGGTATCACGAATGATCATGCTCAGCTTGTATCGGACAGGGAAGGTGCCGTTCAAAGACGTTTACCTACACGGCATGGTGAATGATGAACATAATCAAAAAATGTCCAAATCTAAAGGTAACGTGATTAACCCAATAGATTTAGTGGCAGAGTTTGGCTCAGATGCTATGCGAATGGGTATCATCTCTGGACGAGCACCAGCTCAGCACCAAGCCTTCAACAGAGGTGCCGTGATTGCTGGGCGGAACTTCTGTAATAAATTATGGAATATCGCACGCTTTGTTGAGGCTCAAATTGGCGACAACCACGTTATCGTTGACCTTGAGCCTCAGACCCCAGCCGATCACTGGATTATTCGCCAACTTAACGACGCTGCCAATAATGTAGCTGTAAGGTTAGAGCAATATCGTTTTTCAGAAGCAGCCGACACGGTTTATCACACCATCTGGGACGATGTTGCCGATTGGTACATTGAATCATCAAAAACCGCCATTAATCGTCCGTTGCTGTCTTGGGTGCTAGCGACAAGCCTGCAGATCGCACACCCATTCGCACCATTTGTTACTGAAACAATTTGGCAAACATTAAACTATACTACTGGCATCTTGATGCGAGAAGCTTGGCCAACACCAGAAAAATATAACCCTATTAAGGCTGAGCAATTTGAACGTATAAAAGAGTTGGTAACCGAAGGCCGATGGGTGATCGCTGAACTACCAGGTAATAAAAAATACCGACTATTCTTCGGCAATGATTCACTAATTGAAGAAAACACAGCCACCATTCAGCATTTAATGCGACTAAAAGATATTGAACACACAGAGCAGCCGAGCGGCTTGCGACTGGCGGTAGCTAACAGGGAAGCTTGGCTGGATGTTGATAATGAAACTTTATACCAGCACCAAACCGAGCTAGAAGTGCGACTGGCGGAGGCTCGCCAGAAACGTGACGGCCTGCAAAAACGCCTCGATAACCCAACTTACCTCGAAAAAGCACCAGCCCACCTGGTAGAAGAGACTAGGGAGCAATTAACTGAACAAGAGCAGCTGATTAATCGCTTCATTGCAGAGCTAGAAGTCATCGACCTCAAATAATCTTAAAAACAAATCCCTGGTGCGATACAGATACGACGACCATCAAACTCTGTATTACGAGATACACGTTTTTGGTGCAGATGTTTACGGTCAGAATTACGCGGCGTTGTTCGTGGACGAGTCGCGTTATCCTTAAGCACGTCCGACAGCTGAGTATGTTCTGGGTGGGTATGAGGATTATTCTCGGGCATCTCCGCCTCAAAAACGTCGCCATGAGCATTATATTTCACTACTTTCCATGATGAAATAACAGCCTTGTCGATGTTTGTGTCGTGCAGCAATACGCCAAGTGCCGTCTGCAAGCTGACAACCATTGTTAAAACAGTCAATATATTTTGTATAATATTCATTTTTATTTCTTTCCGTATCTGTTTTTCTCAGAATACTGCTTTTAATATTAGCACAAGCTTTGTTTTTTGTCAAGTATGTTTTCCTATTATAAAATCCACAATCGATAGACTGTGGACTCCTAAAGCACATTTGGCGGAAGGGGAGGGATTCGAACCCTCGGTACGTTGCCGCACGCCGGTTTTCAAGACCGGTACCTTCAACCACTCGGTCACCCTTCCAGGTTTGATTTGGCGGAGGAGGGGAGATTCGAACTCCCGCTACAGATCTCTCCGTACTAACGATT
>DAIQMM010000025.1:0-7050 GCA_036788915.1 Nanosynbacter sp.
TTCAGGCGATTGCCAGACTGATTGACAATATTGAGCCGTGGCTACGTGAAGCGGCGCCAAATGAGCCGCTGAATGTGTTTATCGGCAGTGAGAATCCGATTGGTAAAAGTTCTGGTGCGACGTTGATTATTAGTAGGTTTTGTTCAAAGTTTAGTAATAATAGTTACATCGGCGTGATTGGTCCGACGCGGCAGAATTACCGTCTAACGATGGAGCTGGTTAGGCGAACGGGTGCGATGTTAGAGGAGGTATTATAATGACTGAATGGATCGGCGGACTACTGAGCGGCTTGCCAACGTGGCTAGTGGTGATTATTTTGATTATTATTTTCATGGCTATGGTAGTGCTTTTTCCCTGTACGTATGGCGACAAGCCATTTTGGCCGTTTAGAAGGAGGAAAAAATGACGAAGAGTAAGGCTAAAAAAGCTGAAGATTTAGAGCAGCAGTTGGGCGAGCTGACGCTGGATTTGCAGCGGACGCGGGCAGATTTTGAGAATTATCGCAAGCGCGTCGAGGCGGAAAAACAGTTAGCGCACAGTATGGGCCAGGCCAAATCAGTGATGAAATTATTACCAGTGATTGATACGATTGAGCGAGCGACTGCCAATGTGCCGGAAGAACTAGCGGATAATGCCTGGGCGAAAGGTGTGGCTGGCCTAGGTAAACAGCTCGACAAGCAGCTCAAAGAAATTGGCCTGGAGAAAATTGATTCCAAGCCAGGCGTGTCGTTTAATCCTGAATTGCATCAAGCGATTCAGTTTGATGAAGAGGCGGAGGGTGAAAAAGAAGTTATTGCCGAGGAATTACGGGCTGGGTACACCTTGAACGGATCGGTTATTCGTGATGCGATGGTCAAGGTTACACGGCAATAAATCGTCAGTGTGAATTAAGAATTATTAAAACGTCGCCCAGATTAGCGGCGTTTTTTTCTGCGACCCACCAAGAGGACAATTGCGGCAATAATCATGGCGATGCCGATAGCCAGGCCGATGTATAGTGACTCGCCAGTGTTTTCGAGCAGTCCGCCAGATTGTTGAGCAGCTAGGGCTTGAGTAGATTGAGTCGATGACGAGTTACCTTGTTGTTGGCTAACGACGCACGGTTGACCGTTGGTGTAGCTGCCTGCACCATAGCTGCTACAGTTGTAGTTTGCGGCAAAATTGAAAATGATATTTTGATGACTGATCATAGCTCTATTGATTTTATAACCATTACTATTATAATAAATTAGTAGTACTATAAAAACAAGGGGGATGTATTATGCCACAGATTGGCGTTCCGGAACTAGTTGTCATATTGGTTATTTTGTTAGTGTTGTTTGGTGCAAAGAGGTTGCCAGAGTTGGCACGAAGTATTGGCTCCTCGGCAAAGGAGCTGAAGTCAGCGTTCAAGGAGGACGATGGTAAGGAAACGTCAGAGACCAGCGGAACAAAGGACAAATAGTCCATCGAGACAATCTGGCTCAACTCCAGTATTTATGGATCACGTGCGAGAGTTGCAGTGGCGATTAGCTGTTGTTGCTCTCGCGTTTCTGGTAACTGCTGCTGCGGTGTATCCGTTTTTTGATAAAATTGTAGCCCTGCTGCTTAAGCCTCTCGGTGGTGATTTGTCTTTGGTTTATTTGACTCCAGGTGGTGCCTTTAATTTTGCCATTCAGGTGTGTATTTATGCTGCGGCGATCGGTACTTTACCAGTAGCGTTGTATCACTCTTATCGCTTTGTGATGCCAGCGATTGAGCGGACGACATTTAAGAGCGTGCTTGGATATTCCTTAGGTTCGCTACTGTTGGCGGCGAGCGGTGTTGCATTTTCATATACGCTGGCACTTCCTGCTGCCATACATTTTTTGACAAGCTTTAATCTCAAAAACATTAGCCCGATGTTGACGATTGATTCGTATCTTTCGTTTGTAATGACTTATATTCTTGCTGGTGCTTTACTGTTTCAATTGCCATTAATAATGGTGATTATAAATCGCATAAAGCCATTAACGCCGCCGACACTGATGGCTGGGCAGCGGCATATTATTCTTGGTTCTGTTATATTTGCCGCAGTTATTTCACCGACACCAGATGCTGTTAATCAGCTACTTCTGGCAGCTCCGATAATTGTGATGTATCAGTTGGGTATTGTAGTGGTGATGCTGAAAAACCGTCGACGTAAACTTAAGGTTGTGAAAGATGATGAGTCGATAAAGTCAACTACTCGGTCGTACGCCTCCTCGGATAATTCTTCATATTCTCAGCAAGTGCCAGTTGAGCGGCCGGCTACTGTCAAACCTCCGCAGCCAGCGGCAACTCCGATATCTCCTGTGAAAATTGAGCCAAGCGTAAAGCCTCGGCCGTTAGTAAAAAAATCTCCACAGCACACAACGGCTATGCGTCGCTCAGTTGACGGTTTTACGGCAGTCAAAAGAAATCAATTGCCGCCTATTCACGCTCGTCCAAAGGTGGTGTTGAGGTCGGATCAGGCAAGTCGGTCTTCGGTGCGTTCGGTTGACGGCTTTCTTATTCCGTCTCGTCCTGTTTCAATTTCAGTACCCTCAAGAGTAGTTAAACCAGTCTAAATCCTTGCACACTTTAATTTTCGGTGCTATAATTTAGCGTAAGCATTATAAAAAACAAAAAAGAGGGAACTATGAATACGCCAATTCAAGTGAATAACCTACTAGAAAAACCGATGGATCGCCGCGAGTTTTTACGCCATGTTGGTATCGCTGGTCTGTTTGTTGCTGGTGGCGGCATTATTATTCGCTCGGTACTTGATCTGATGTATCAGCAGAAACGTCCAGGTCGGGTGGCTGTCAACAGGCCGGCTGCTTATGGTGCAAGCCGTTATGGTGGCGTGTAATAGCGTCATTTTTTGCATTTTTCAAAGTTATTATATATTATAAAGTAAAGCTAAAGGTTAGTTTACATAGAGGGGGAGACTATGGCGAGATTACCGCAGCCTGGTGGCGACGACGGAAACTGGGGCGATATACTTAATGATTATTTGCGACAGGCACACACGGAAAGCGGCTCATTAAAGCCGTCGGCTGTCGGAAGAAATGCAATTCAAGACGCGTCGATTACCGAAGAAAAACTCGCACCGTCGCTCGCTGCAAAGATTAACGCAGCACCCTCTGGTGGTAACAGTGGCGGTGGTGGCAATAATAGCGGTAATACTGGTACGCAATGGAGTGCGGCAGCACAGGCAGCGGCACAGGGTTACTGGATTGAATATGGCTCCACTCCTCCAACAGAAACAATGAAATACGGTGTGCCAGTTATATGGGCCCGCGACTCTGGCATGTCGCAGCCGATACCAGTTAGTGCTAGTCCACCGTCTTTTCCGTAGCCGACAATACTGTTACTGTCCCTAGTATGGTCGGCCTCCGTTATAAGATGGGACAAGATGTTATATCTGGCCAAGTTACTGTGCCAGGAAGTGGTGAGCGTTTGGTTACGATTCGTGCAGAAGCTTTGCCTGGTTATGCCTTGATCGGTGAGGGGTCATGGTCGAAATTGTATGGTACGGGAAAACTCCAACTGTTGTCGGCTGATGATTTTCGAGGTGCAGCTGGTGATTCACTGATACCACTAGACGCACCGATTTCAAATGGCACTCGTTATGGTCGTGAAATGCCAATTGTTGGTGCCAGGCGATTACGCTGGTCTTGTGGGGGTCATTTTACTGCCGTTTCGAAGTTGGCTGGCAACAATGAGCTTCATAGTCATCCGACTGACATGGGAGCCCAAGAGTTGCAGCCGATGACTGAAGATACCGAAGTAGAGATTGATGTCAAAGAGTGGCCAACGTCTCACTTTGCGGGGTTCTCGATTAATATGGCAGTTGGTGCACGAGGTGGAGGTAAAGAGATACAGTTCTTGACCTCTGGTGGTAGGCTGCATATTCGTCCCCTGCAGGGTACGGTGTTTAATATGGATCCTTCGCTGTTGGGGAAGTGGAAGATACGACGTAAAGCTCGTATTCTTAACGTAACCTCTCCGACGGGAATGACCTTTACGTATGATGGCACGAACGATGCCGATGCTTGGGGTGATAAAATTAGGATAATTATTGCTTCGTCTCCTGGTGGCGTTCTGCGACTTGGTGGCATTAGGGTGTCGGGAGTTATTTGATGACGTTACGTGTTTGGCAGTCAACTCCTGGACGCTGGCTTTCGACCGAGCCCTGTATCTTTCGGAATGGTGAATGGGTGACTGTAGATGCCGACAAGTTTCCTGGTGCGGTTATGCAGTCGATGTATGCTCCGAACTACATCGGTAAGGGTACGATATGGCAGCGTGATGTCAGTAATATGCCACTGGCGGCCAACTCTGCTGTGATGGCTAAGTGGATGCATGACAATACTCCTACTCCGTGGGGTGCTGGTGCGTGGGGTGCTAAAACTGGAATCAACACGAGTGCTTATGGGACAGTCCCGATCGCAACTTATTTGGTTGACTCGTCGCATCCGCGTTGTGAATATCAATATATAGATAGTTGTAGAGGGCATGGTGTAACTCAAGAGGAGATAAATAACTACTTGGTTGGCAAGATTCCTTGGCCGCATTTTGCAAAGCCAGCTCCAATGGGCGACCGCGGTATGGCTATTTATGATGTTGCGACTGGTATTATGCGTGAGTATTTTTATGTCAAGCCAGTCGATGGTAGCCCGAGGCATTGGATAGCGGCTACTGGAGGCTTTTCAGTGGCGAAGCCTGGTCTGGTTGACTTGGCTACTACTAACTATGGTGGACAGTGTCAAGGCGGTGGTTCGGCGGTGGTATGTATGCATAACTCGCTGGGATTTATCGGTATAGCAGAAATACGTCGTGGTTATATTGATCACGCTCTGGCGTTTACGACGGCCAATTTTGCTAAAGGGTTGCCGCCTTCGTGGCCAGCTCAGATGTCGGACGGCAAGGCTCCAGAAGATCAGGCTCCATTTTCGCCAAGACATGGCCAGTGGGCACGCCTGTCGGCAGATGTTGATCCAGATTATAATCCTGCCACCTCTCAGCCCTACAACCCTTTGACAAGATTAATTATCAGGGCTGCGAAAAAATATGGATTGGTTGCGACAGATACCAACGCCTGGTGTCATGCTTTTAATGCAGAATGTGGCTATCAAGAGGAGGCGATGTTCGGAGCTGACCCATGGAAGAGTGGTGAGATGGTGTCAATTTTATCCCCAGATAAGAATTACAGGCATCGAGCCCTTGACGTGTCTGATTTTCCGTGGGATAAGACAGAATGGGCGGAGGTTGACTGGGGTAGACCAGCTGTCGATTTCTATACGAGACCAGGGGAATATTGGCCGCACCGTCGGTAGATGAGGTTCGTGACTAGAAAATTAATATTAGCACTCTTGACATGGGAGTGCTAATTATTTATACTGAAATAGTTGGCACTCGTGAATAAAGAGTGCTAAAATGGATATAAGCAAAAACCAGATGTGATCAAAATAAGAAAGGGGAATCATATGGGTAAAATTATCGGAATTGACCTCGGTACAACCAACAGCGCCTTTGCGTATATGCTGGCGGGCAAACCAGAGGTTATCGCTAACGCTGAGGGTAATCGTACCACGCCGTCAGTGGTAGCGATTAACAAAAAAGGCGAACGCTTGGTCGGACAAGTGGCGCAGCGTCAGCGCGTGACTAATCCAAAGAACACAATTTATGGTGTCAAGCGCTTTATTGGCCGTAAGTTTGATGACAAAGAAGTCCAAAAAGACCGTGGCCTCATGCCGTTTAAGATCGTCAAGAAAGGTGCGGGTGTGGCCGTGGAAATGGGCGGCAAGGAATACACGCCAGAAGAAGTTTCAGCCATGATCCTCGGCAAAATCAAGGCCGATGCCGAGGCGTTCCTGGGCGAAAAAGTCACCGAAGCGGTCATCACGGTGCCGGCTTACTTTGACGATTCGCAGCGCCAAGCTACTAAAGATGCTGGTAAAATCGCTGGCCTGGAAGTTAAGCGCATCATCAATGAACCAACGGCGGCAGCTCTGGCGTATGGCCTGGAAAAAGGCAAAAATGACGAAACTATCGTGGTGTTTGACCTCGGTGGTGGTACCTTTGACGTTTCCATCCTGGAGCTTGGCGACGGCGTGTTTGAAGTGAAAGCGACCAATGGTGACACTCACCTGGGTGGTGAGGACTTTGACAACGTCATCGTTAACTATTTCCTGGATGACTTTAAGTCTAAAGAAGGCATTGACCTGCGTAAAGACAATGCAGCCATGCAGCGCCTCAAGGACGAGGCTGAAAAAGCTAAGAAGGAGCTGTCAACGGTTACTGAATATGAAGTCAATATTCCGTTCATTACCGCTGACGCTGATGGGCCAAAGCACTTTGAGCTGAGCCTGACGCGGGCCAAGTTGGAAGATTTGGTGGAAGATTTGCTGGATCGATTGGACGTACCAGTTGAAAAAGCACTGAAAGACGCTAAATTATCCAAATCTGATGTCAATGAAATCGTCATGGTTGGCGGTATGACCCGGATGCCAGCGGTGGTTGAGCGTGTCAAGAAACTGTTTGGCAAAGACCCAATGCAAGGCGTTAACCCAGACGAAGTGGTGGCAGTTGGTGCGGCTATCCAGGGTGGCGTGTTGGCTGGTGATGTTAAGGACGTGCTGCTGCTGGACGTAACGCCATTGAGCCTCGGTATCGAGACGATGGGCGGTGTGTCGACCAAGCTGATCGAGCGTAACACCACCGTACCAACCAGCAAGAGCGAAGTATTTTCGACGGCCGCTGACAATCAGCCGCAGGTGGAAATTCACGTCTTGCAGGGTGAGCGCGAATTTGCCAATGACAACAAGAGCTTGGGCCGCTTCGTGCTTGACGGCATCGCACCAGCACCACGCGGCGTGCCGCAGATTGAAGTGACCTTCAATATCGACGCGAATGGTATCCTTAATGTTACCGCCAAGGATAAAGGCACTGGCAAGGAGCAATCAATTACCATCCAAAACTCAGGCAACATGAGCAAGGAAGATATCGAAAAAGCCCAGAAAGAAGCTGAAATGCACGCTGACGAGGACAAGAAAAAGCGCGAGA
>DAIQMM010000026.1:0-6891 GCA_036788915.1 Nanosynbacter sp.
GAAATATTAAGAAAGTTTACTAGCGACTTTTTCAAATCAGAAGAAATAATAATATCAGGAAAAGCCGACTTCAATTCGCTCACAAGTATATCCCGCAAAGCACGCAATCGCTTCACTTCGCCGTTTCGCCGCTTGGCAGCCAAATTCAAAGCCTCCGCAAAACCGATCACACCCGCCACGTTTTCCGTACCGCTACGCATGCCCAATTCTTGCCCGCCACCAACGATCGTCGGATTAAGACAAACTCCTGGACGCACCCACAACAAACCAACCTGCTTTGGCCCGTAAACTTTAGCCGCACTCAACGTCATTAAATCGACACCGAGACGCTTACATTTCACATCAACCAGTGCCGCCACTTGCGACGCGTCAGTATGAAAAACTAGTGGCGTTTTCTCGCCCGCCGCCCGCCGCCGTTCACGTTCAACGTCCAACACACGAGCAATCTCTTCAATCGGCTGGACATAACCAAGCTCATGATTCGCTAAAGCGATCGAAACAAAACTCACCTCTGGCGTTAGTGCCGCCTTAACTGCCTCTGGCGAAATGCGGCCCTTATGGTCAGGCTGGACCAGCACTGGCTCTCTGTGTAGGCCTGAAGCCTTCAAAACTGACGCGTGCTCAATAGAGCTCACCAAACAGGAACCTTCGCCTGCCGCCTGAAAAGCCAAATTCACCGACTCTGTCGCCCCCGCAGTCATCACTAACTCATCAGCACCAACACCCAGAACCTGAGCAATACGAGCCTTGGCTTGGCGATAATCCCGCTTAACCATAACGGCTGGTGCGTACGGACTTGATGGATTAAAAAACTGATCAGAAAAATACGGCATCATCGCAGACAGAACCAATGGATCCATCGGCGTGGCCGCAGCATGATCAAGATAAATCATCTCTTTATTCACTTTTCTATTATATCAAAGCTGGCAGCCAGTCGCTGGGTCGCGTTTATACAACTGCCGAGACACTCGCTCGTAATATTCTTTCACGGCCAAAACAAAATTACGCAGCTCCTCACCCTCGAGATAGCTGTAATGATAATTTGGCTGAATCTTTAAGATGCCTTTTGGCTGGATTTCATAACGTGTCGTCAATTCCTGCTTTTTACCATCAGCCGACACGACTTCTTCGTGCCAAATCCAAGTGTCTTTATCAAGATTAAAAAACTCACGACGAGTTACCCCAGGCGACATTTTGCCAAAAATTGTTACACCAATTTCACTTTCAAGCTGAATCAGCTGACGCTCCGTCATTTTTTTCAGCGGACGATCCTTTTTCCGTAATTTAAGAAATGACGACGACGAGTCAGCTGTGAACACTAAACTGGCAGCTTTCTTCAGAAAACGACTCATTTGGGCGCTCCCGCTTGCCGTCGCATTGCGTCCAGCAAATCACCAACACCGCGGACATATTTAGCCGACTGCTCAGCTGGATCTAGAGAGTTTTCAACTTTCTTTATCTCCAGCGTCTTACGGTAATCAGAGTGCATAATGGCATTTGTGGCATCTTTCGGCATTTTATTATCTTTCTTATCTGGCTGCCGCGGATAACTGTCGATATTCATCGACACAGAAACACGACCACCAAGCTCGCTTGAGACATCGCGTTTTTTAGCTTCTTCAGCAAGAGACAGTGCTTCTTGAAGCACAACATCCACCTCTGAACTATTAGACTCTCTATGCATAGCTAACACTCTAATTTATACTTTATAAGCCGAATAGTCGCTTCGTATTTTCTAGCGTTACTTTCGACAGTTCAGCGAGAGAAACATTTCGCTGTTCTGCCCAATAACTCGCCACCAACTCCACATACATCGGCTCGTTGATTTTACCACGAAATGGACGCGGTGTCAAGAATGGTGCGTCGGTTTCAAATAATAATCGCTCAAGCGGTATGGAAGCAAACAATTCTTGCTGCTTTTGATCTTTAGTGAAAGTACTAATCCCGTTCAAGCCAACATACAGCCCGCGGGAGAATCCCTTCTCCAGGTTGACTCGCGTATCTGTAAAACTGTGCAGCACGCCACGAACGCCATGAAAATTATCAAAAATCGGCCAAAAATCATTCCATACCGACGGCTGGTCGGGTGCCCCGTCACGAATATGAAAGCTCACCGGCAAATCATAGTCAGTCGCCAACTGCAGCTGGACCTCTAATGCCTTAATCTGTACATCGCGTGGACTGTGATTGTAATAATAATCAAGGCCAATTTCGCCAATCGCTACAATTGGCGAATCCTCCGTCCTATTTTTTAGCAGACGCTCTATCTCGCCCCAACCGTCCTTGCTGTCGTGCGGGTGAACGCCAACTGCCGCCCAGGCAAAGTCGTGGCTGGCAGCAAACTCCACTGCTTGATGACTACTACGCTCGTCAGTGCCAACACAAATCATGCCGATACCAGCCGCAGTTGAACGCTGATACAACTCTTCGCGATTATCCTTGAAAAACTCAACGTCATGCAAATGACAGTGCGAATCAATCAAACGCAAATTTGTTGCCGTGTGATGCTCAGCTACTGAATTCATAGTTATTTTCCTTGGGTTTCTACTTTTGACACACGTGGATCAGGCGTGTGGAGATATTTACGCGGGAACAATGGCACTAGCTCAGAAGGTATGACACCGCTAGCAAAAGTTTCATAAATCTTCTCAGCAGTTTGCGGCATAAACGGACGGAGCATATCAGAAACCTGCAGCAAAGTACCGCAAGCATGTGCTAATATCTCAGACAGATGAGCCTCGGCCTCTGGATCTTTATCGCGTTTTTTAGCAACTTGCCATGGCTGAACCCGCTCGATATATTGATTTAGCGAACGAATAATCACCCAGATTTCGTCCATAGCTTTATCAAATTCAAAAGCCTCAATGTCGTGACGGTACGGCCCCATGTCATGCTCAGACTGTGGTGCATCACCGATGACGCCTGCTTGATAGGACTGCACCATTTTCGCCACTCGCTGCACCAAATTACCGAGATCATTGCCCAGTTCGCCATTATAGACCGCTTCAAACTTCTCCCAAGTAAAGTCGCCATCGTCCTGAGTTGGCACGTGACGCAGGAAATAATAGCGAAAGGCCTCAACGCCGTAGTGCGGGATGATATCAGCTGGTCCGACACCATTACCGAGGCTCTTACTCATTTTGGCACCGCCAACGTTGATAAAGCCGTGTACTAGTAATGCCTTCGGCAGCGGCAAATCCAGTGCCATCAACATCGCTGGCCAAATCCCAGCATGGAAACGAAGAATATCCTTACCAATTACCTGCACATTCGCTGGCCAAAACGCCTGCCATTCCTCTGGACGGTCAGGATAACCAATGACTGTGATGTAATTGCTCAGCGCATCCAACCAGACATACATCACCTGCGTGTCATCGCCTGGTACTGGCACACCCCAGCTGAGGTTTTTGCGCGGGCGCGAAATTGACACATCTTTCAGTCCGTCCTTCATCAATTCCAAAAACTCTTTTTTACGGAATTCAGGCACAATTTTCATCTTGTTTGACTCAATCGCCTGGCGAATATTCTCCGAAAAAGCGCTGGTCTTAAAATAATAATTTTCTTCGCTCAGCCGCTGGTACTGCGCTTGGTGATCAGGGCAGATACCATTATTTTCAGCTGCTTCCTTGTCGGTAACGAATGCCTCGCAGCCCTGACAATACCAACCCTCGTAGGTGCCTTTGTAGATATAGCCAGCCGCAGCCAGCTTCTGCCAAATATATTGCACCGCACCAACATGATGTGGGTCGGTCGTACGGATAAAATCGGTCGCCGAAATATTCAACTCAGCAATCATGTTCTGGAAATTGCCATGCATTTGGTCAACATAGGCTTGCGGTGTTTGGTTTTGACTGGCGGCCTTGGCGGCAATTTTATTGCCGTGTTCATCCACGCCCGTCTGGAAACGCACCTCGCGGTCATTTTGTCGCTGATATCGCGCCCACACGTCCGCCAACATGTAGTCCATGGCGTGCCCAATGTGAGGCAAACCGTTGACATAAGGAATAGCAGTAGTGATGTAGGCGTGTTGTTTAGTCATAGTGTATATTATATCACCACCCTGATAAAACCGCACATTGAGCGTCAGCACATGGATGCAACGACGGCAAATCTACCTCCAACATCACCCGATGAGTGTGAAAAATAATTTGGATCATCTGCTGTATCAATTGGCGAGATGAAGATATTGTCAGCAGGAACGCCCGCCTGGATGGCCAGCGAACGATTAAATCCTTGCATGTCTAGATATATTCCGTCGGCTGTTTGATGGCAGAAATTGCGCCAATTGATGTCGCCTCTATGATTAAAATAATCCATACGATAATTTTTCTGCGTGATACTTGGCGACATCCAAATTTGCAAATCTTTTGCCTGGCTACCGTGCCCGATAAAGTACTGAATCGCCCTTGTCATCAACTGCGCCACCGTCGAATGCCGACCTAAATGCGCCAACATCAACGCCCGACGCTTTGGGTCATAAATGACTGTAGCGATACAATCTGCCACTGGCAAAAACAAGCCGACGCCAGCCGCTTCGGTATAGAGCGCATCAGCAAAAATCCCCTCGTTGTTGTGTTTAACCGTGTCAGCTTCAGTGACTTCGGCAATATTATCAAAAGTTTGTGCTCGATCATATGAAATCACGTGATAAACAACGTCGTCATACTTAACACCAATCTGATCGCAAAACCGCCGCCGATTGTCCAGTACCTCAGCTACGTGACGACCGCGAATACGATTGAGCATAGTGCCGTCATTTTTCGACGAAACCGCAACCAATATATCAGACGGAAAACAGGTAGGCTGGTCTGCCGCAATCATTGCGTACGCCATTCTTTGAGCAGGCGGTGCCAATCCGCAGTCGCCAAATCTTCGGCACGAGCATCAGGTGAAATGTTAGCCTTTTTTAGTAGCTGTTCGACAGTGTCTTTGCTAATATTCAGTCCACCGCTCAGACTAGAACGCAGTTTTTTACGCTTGGCCGAAAAACCAGCTTTGACGACACGGAAAAAATCTTTTTGGTCTTCAGTAGTAACCAGTGGTTCATCGCGAACCCTCAACACTACTACTTGCGAATCAACTTTTGGCGGCGGTGTAAAAAATTGCCGCGACACTTCAATGTCGAGTTCCGCCTCGGCAAACAGCTGCGCACTAACCGCCAAAATGCTCATCTCGCCAGGCTCCGCTGCGATGCGCTCAGCAACTTCCTTTTGCACCAGCAGCACCGCCAAACTTGGTTTATTTTCCGCCGTCATCAGCTTTTCGACAATTTTGCTAGTAATGTAGTATGGCACGTTGGCGACTACTTTATAGCCCTTCGGCAGCTGATTCAGATCAAACTGTAAAATATCTTCATTGAACACTTCCAGGTTTTTGCCAGGAAACTGCCCTGGTAACTTGCGTGCCAAATCCGCGTCAAATTCTACCGCCACCACGCGCTGAGCCCGTGCCAACAATCGACTGGTCAGCGTGCCAAGCCCTGGCCCAATTTCCAATACCACATCATCTTTACCAAGTTCCGCTGCCTCGGCAATTTCCGCCAATATCTCTGGATCTCGCAACCAATGCTGGCCTAACTCTTTTTTCGGCCCCGCCATCTAACGTCCATCTCCGTTCGTCCAGTCTGTCGCCAGATCAAAACCATGCGGATGACGCACGGCAAACCCGCCAGTGTCGTACACTTTTCCAGGACCCATGCTGGTTTCTACTACCGAGCAGCGCGGATAATTACCGTAATTTGCCGCCACCAAAATATAACCATCTTTATCGACTTTGGCACCGTCGACTCGCACGGTGTAGCCACCGCCACCGCACGCATTGATGACAATATTCATCGGCAAATCGTAATAAGTTTCACGGTGAGCCACACCTCGCGAATCAGTAAAAATATGAGCACCCTTTGATTTGGTTAGCGGATTAGTTGGCTTGGCACCAACTGTCTCAATCTGCTTTTTCGGCTGAGTCACAACCTGTCTGCTCATCTCACGGCGACTAAACTCCACGCCATCGCGTGCTTCAATCTGATACACCACCTTCTCCACGCCCTTCTCACCAAGCTGAGTTACCTTCTTAAAACCAATCGGCTGCGTTCCATCTTTCGTCTGTTCAACTGGAAAGTCAACCGCCACCTCTTCGGTAACGGTTCGCTGCGACGCCCGCTCAACGTGCATCACGACACTCGCACCGTCTAACAGCACATTGTCGCTCGGCAAGAACTTTACTTTATCCTCGCTATATATCGTTATTCCAGCCGCTTTAGCTATTTGTGCAGGAGACTGCTCCGCGGTAGTAACATAAGAACGTCGCTTGCCATCAATGATAGAAATCGGGCGTGAGCGTGAAATATTGATATCATATTTCACGCCAGTCATCTCCATATCAATATGCGGCTCAACGACATCTCGCTGCTCATCAACCGTAATCTGCAACAGATCCAACACCTGACGCACGGTCTTTGCACGAGTTACGGCAGTATAATGACGACCGCGGTCATACACATTCACTAAACGCTCAGTATCAGAATTGTCATGATCAGCGGCTTGAACGCGTGCAGTAAAAACAAAAATACCACCGAATAATAAAATACTGGCAGCTATCCAATAACACCACCCTGGCGTTCTCTTGCTAATCGCCATCATCATAGGTCAATTATGCCATAATCTATTCGTATTTTCTAGTACCAGCCCTTGGCTTGACTGTGCGCCACCGCTTTCGCCCATGAGCCATAGCGGCCCATCACATAGTTATGCATCCAATTGAGCGACACCACTGGATCATGTGGATTACTACCAACCTTGCCACACGGCAATGCCTGCGCCAGTCCACAAGCACCGTTACTCCTATTCACCGCATTTGGATTCCAGCCGCTTTCTTTTTTAACCAAGCTAACGC
>DAIQMM010000027.1:0-6888 GCA_036788915.1 Nanosynbacter sp.
GCGTTAGCAAGAAACCCTTGGCTTATTGCGTCAACTCAGTGAAGAATGTGGCTTGGTACAAGCGAAGAAAGCCATGTTTGACGGTGAAAAAATCAACCGTACAGAAAATCGTGCCGTATTACATACCGCACTTCGTAATCGCGCTAATACCCCGGTGTTGGTTGACGGCAAAGATGTGATGCCGGAAGTCAATGCGGTGTTGGCGAAAATGAAAACTTTTTGCGCACGTGTAATTTCCGGCGAATGGAAAGGTTATACCGGCAAGGCGATCACTGACGTCATTAATATCGGTATCGGCGGTTCGGATCTTGGCCCGTACATGGTGACCGAAGCGTTGCGCCCTTACAAAAACCACCTCACGATGCACTTTGTGTCTAACGTGGATGGCACTCATATTGCGGAAACTTTGAAAAAAGTGAATCCGGAAACCACCTTAATTTTAGTGGCGTCTAAAACGTTCACCACCCAAGAAACTATGACTAACGCATTGTCTGCTCGCGATTGGTTCCTTGCCGCAGCGAAAGATCCTGCCCATGTGGCAAAACACTTTGCGGCACTGTCCACCAATGCAAAAGCGGTAGCGGAGTTCGGCATTGATACCGACAATATGTTTGAATTCTGGGATTGGGTTGGTGGACGCTATTCTTTATGGTCTGCCATCGGTTTATCCATTGCGTTGTCTATCGGTTTTGACAACTTTGAAGCCTTGTTAAGTGGTGCGCACGCGATGGATCAGCATTTCTTAAATGCGCCGTTAGAGCAAAATATTCCAACCACATTAGCATTAGTGGGCTTGTGGAACACCAATTTCCTTGGCGCACAAACCGAAGCCATTTTACCGTACGACCAATATTTACATCGCTTTGCGGCTTATTTCCAACAAGGCAACATGGAATCCAACGGTAAATATGTTGATCGCAATGGCAACGTTATTCGTGATTATCAAACCGGCCCAATCATTTGGGGCGAACCTGGCACTAACGGTCAACACGCGTTCTATCAATTAATCCACCAAGGCACAAGCCTGATTCCTTGTGATTTCATCGCACCGGCGCAAAGTCATAATCCGTTGTCCGATCATCACGCGAAATTGTTATCTAACTTCTTCGCACAAACAGAAGCCTTGGCATTTGGTAAAACCAAAGAACAAGTGGAAGCAGAATTCTTAAAAGCGGGTAAAACGTTGGCGGAAGTGGAAGATATCGTGCCGTTTAAAGTCTTCACCGGTAACAAGCCGACCAATTCCATTTTGTTACAAAAAATCACACCGTTTAGTTTAGGCGCGTTGATTGCCAGGCTGTGTATGTGGCGACCAAGCACGCCCAGGCGGGTCTGGCACGCAGTTTAGGCATGCAGGCTGACGAGCAGAAATTGCCAGTGAAAGTTGCACTATTTTTGCCAGGTGCCATGAAGACGGCTTTTTGGAACGGCCGCGAACTCCCGACTGATTATTTGTTTTTCAACGACCCAGCCAAAGTCGCTAAGCACATCATTAACGCTGTCAATCATCAGCAGCAACCGTTCCTGGAGTGGGCTTTACCAAAAGGTACGTTGACGTAAAAATCATTATGGCTCATAATCGTAACATGAGTGGTGATCAGACAGGTAAGAATGAAGTTTTTGGTGTAAAAGTTGTTGTTATCGGCGGCGGAACGGGTAGCTTCACTCTGCTTTCTGGATTGAAAAAATACACACACAGTATTACGGCATTGGTTAATATGGTTGATGATGGCGGTTCGACTGGTGTGTTGCGTGATGAGCTGGGTGTCTTGCCAGCGGGTGATGTTCGTCAATGTCTGGTAGCGTTAAGTAGCTCGCCGAAAGCTCGAGATTTATTTAACTACCGTTTTGACGAGGGTAGTATGAAAGGTCACGCATTCGGCAACTTATTCATGGCGGCACTGGAAAAGATGACGGGGAGTTTTGCCGAGGCAGTGGAGTTGGCGAGCGAAGTTTTAGGCGTGAACGGCCGAGTTTTTCCAATTACACTAGATGACACGACCATGTCGATTAAGCTAAAAGATGGCACTGTCGTCAACGGTCAGCATGCTGCGGAGTCTTTAAAGATTCCAGCGGGCGAGCGTCCGTGGCTGGAGCTGAAGCCGCCAGCTGGCATCAACCCACGAGCACGGCAGGCGATTTTGGACGCTGACCTGGTAGTGATTGCTCCAGGATTGCTGTATGGCAGTTTGGCTCCAGCGCTATTGGTCCGTGGCGTTACTAGAGCATTGGCGGAGACTAAGGCGAAGAAGGTCTATGTTTGCAACTTGGTTAATAAGCCAGGGCAGACGGACGGGTTTACGGTGGCTGATTTTGTGGACGAAATTGAGCGATTTTCTGGGGTGAATATGGATTATGTTTTGTATAATAATCACCAGCCGTCGGACGACCTGATTGATAAATATGCTCATGACGGCGAATACTTGGTGGAATGGGATAAAGATTTGTTGAAAAAGAAGCATTATTATGCATCGGGCAAGAGGTTAATTGCCGACGATGTATGGGTAAATAAAAACTCCGCCAGTGATCCATTAGCGGCTCAACGCAGCTTAATTCGACATGACACCGACAGGGTGGCACGAGAGTTAATGCGGATTTATTTCGCGTAGGCGTGGCAGGCTTGCGTACAAGGGTTTAACGCTTGCAAAATATTATATTTTGTGATATAGTGTAATCTGTTAATCATGACGGACAATACACAAAAATCAGTAAAGACGATTGATAATTCTGGTAACTTCTCTCGGAGAGGTGAGATATTCTTTCATTCTGAGGCCTTGTCCAAGGAATTAGTGGAGACGTTCGGTGGTCATCATATGACGCCAGCGCGTCGTTCGGCAGCAAAGCTCATCATAGAGATGCCGACGGATATTGAGGAGAATGAGCGGGTTGATTATATCACCTCGGCACTTGATAACGATGAAACGATAGTCAACGAGACTCAGCGAGATGTGGTGATTGGTATCCTTGAGGACTACAAAGTCCTACAAGGTTTGTTTGCGTCATATATTGAAGGAATTGATGAGACGACATTGCAGGGTAAAGCATTGCGGCTAGAAGATGGCCAGCAAATCCCTGATGATTTGGGGAAAGACAATACGCAAAGTCCGTGGTCTGAGAATCCGCCGATGCCAGTACCGCGTATCGATGATTTGATCAAAACGTTCTCAACGAAAGGTGAAGATGCTCAGGGTATTGGACTAGAAACAGCGATGATCGTTGGGGCGGTAACACTTGCCAAATTAAAGACTACGCCGTATCACGACGCAGCGGTTTACAAGCAAGCAGTGTTTGCAAAAAACTTTTTGATCCCTGTATGTAGTATCGTTGGGCTTGATAATCTAGAATCTGAGTTGAATGATGAAGTAGATATCATTACTGGGCGAAATATCGGCGATGGTATGGATGGCAGTGATTTGAGCAATGATATTGATCCATTGATTGATGAAGTAGATAGGGTTGAATCGCTGCATTTTGGTCCTAAGGACTCGGTCGATCCTGAGCGATTTAATTTTGCTATGAATAATATTAAGCAAATTTTTTCTCGGTTGCTTGGTAAACCAGATTTGCGGCCAGCTGTGGAGACAACCTCACCTCATAATACACTGTTTGCAGTTGGTACTGTGGCAACGCGAAACGGTATTAAGGCAGAAGCGCGAGCTCGTGGTAAGGGGCGAGGCTCGTATTTGAAAAAGTTTCTAAGGCGCATAGGATATTATGAGCCGCATTCTCAGCCGCTGAAGGATGAGGGGGAATTCCATCCGATTGATCTGTACGGCATGACAGTAATTGCCGAGGATGATAAGCAGATGGCTGATTTGTATGTTGAGGCAGTGATCAATGCCCTGAATGATGAGAATATTACGCCATATCCGTCACCTGGACGAGACAAGGAGTGCTTTGTTGTTAAGGGGTCTCCAGAGTTTCAGGAAAATATTCGTAGAGCAGTTCTTGAGAGGATTCCTGATGCTGACATGGAATTATTTAGTTTTAAAGACAGCGGCAGGGACTTTACCGATGCAAAAATTACTGGTTTTTCTGAGACGGGTGACAGGCGTGTGCCATTTGCACCATTTGAGATGCAATTCTCGACGCCAGATGCTCGCTTGGTGGCACGAACTGGTAAAAAGGCGGCACACTTCTTCTTTAAGCTACGCAAGATATATGGTGATTTAGTGGATATGACTGACGAGACAGCTGATGCGGTCATTGATATTTGGCAGCGTAAGCAGGATTACTTTAATGGTCCTGATGATGGTACCAAAGAAAACTATCTGACAGACCAGAGTCGTGAACGAGTGGCGCGCTTCAAGGAGCAGGCACTAGATAGGCGTGAATCATTGTATAGGCGTGTTCATAATGTGGCTAGACAGGCACTGAATGATATATAATTAGTTATATGACAATCTACTACACTGACGGTTCTGCTTCGCCAAATCCTGGTCCAGGCGGGTTCGCGGTGATCAAGGGTCTTCAGCCGTGGATTTTGGGATCAGAAGAAGGTGATACGACCAATATCCGCATGGAAGGTAAGGCGCTGATTGCGACATTGAAGGATGCCGACGGTTCGCCATGCGTGGTTTATACCGACAGTGAGTTTTGGATCAATGTGGTAACCAAGTGGGCACCAGGCTGGGAAAAGCGTGGCTGGACAAAGAAGGGTGGTGAGATTAAAAATCTTGACATCGTGCGAGAATTGTACGATTTATATACGAAATCCCAGGCAGATTTACGCTGGGTGCGTGGCCATGAAGGCGACGAGGGCAATGAATTGGCTGATGAATGGGCGAATAGAGCTCGTGAGGGTGAACGACTATAGTTTGACAATAGAATAAAAATATGATATTATTTGAATATGTATCCTAAAAAGGTTCCAGGGCATGTTCAATTTGACTTATCGACTTTTTTCGAGCATCCTGAGTTGTCTTCTGTAATAAGACTTGGTCTCGTGACTGAAATTGAATGTAACGGCGATTTTTTGTATGTTGAAGGCTGTATCAGTGATGACTCAACGCATGATGATTTGGCTGAGAAAGCTGGTTCGCCTGAGGGTAGGATTATACAGCTGCCGCCTGAAATGTATTCATATAAGGCGGAAGTCGTGGGGTGGAATATTCCTGAGGAAGATTTAGGTTTTGGATTGATCGCTGGTCAGGCCAAAAATACCGAGCGACCAGAGTCGGTCTTTGGGTATGAGCAGACGGATCGGTGTTTGAAGATGGCTGCATTGGTGCTTGGCTGTTTATTAAAAAATACTCCAAGAGAAATTATTGAGTTGAGCGGTCAGCCAGGCGATTTAATTTTTAAATCAAGTCGATTAGCAAGACTGCAGCGTGAAATCGGTAATGATATTTCTGGATAAAAACCAGTCTGGCGGCCTGGGCTAAAAATTGCTATAATTACCCTCATGGAAGAAGTGAGGGAAACGACTGATATTTTTTTGTGGGCCAATCAAACTGATGCGAAAAAGAATGATCTACAGATAGAGCTATTTTTGTTTAATAAAAATTACACGCCGTATACTATGCCCTTGAAGGGTGATGTTGAGCAGCAGCTCCGGCCGCTATTTCTGTTTGATTATATCAATCAAGTTAATTTGGGCGCAGGCACTGGCCTTGGTGTGCGCGATTATGAGCTGAGCGAAGCGGAAGAAAACGTGCTGCTGCGAACAGACCTCGTCAAGGTTGGCCGAGCGGAAACCTTGATTCATTTGATTGAGCACGAGCGTGACGACATCGTGGAATTTTCGGAAACCGAGCATGAGTTCAAGCGAATGAAAGGCGTGCTGGCGCGGTTTACCGATCCAAATGATCCAGAAAAAATCTTTTACACGGCTAAGTTAATTCAGCAGGGGCAGACGCTCAAAAGCGCGCTGGCGTGGGAGTTTTCTGACGGCAAGTTTGGCGCGTTTAAGGCGGAGGTCGGGTTTAAGGTGCCAGACGATAACCAGGTGCTGATCATCGGTCAGGATATTTTTGCCTTTAATCCAGGCAAGTTCGAGCGGATGTTTGGCTATGAGTATAAGAAGCAGGTGATTGCCGATAAGAAAGTGGCGGAAATTGAAAAGCAATATAAGCTAAGTTTTCCTGAAGGGCTGGACCTCAATGCACTGGTCAAGGAACGCAAAAAGACCATCAATAAACTACAGAAATTGGAGATCGGCGAGGTCAAGCAGGAGCAGGTGCTGGACTATGCTGACGAGATGCAGCTGGAGCTAATGAGTGATGATAATGGCGCGATTATCATTATGGATGGCAATGATCTGGATATGTTCGTGAACTTGATCAACGAGGACTATATCGAGAGTAAAATTACTGGCAAACGCTACGAAATTAAATCGAAAAAATTGTTGGGCGAGCCAGAAGGCGAACCGCCGCGAGGTTAACTATGGATCAAGAATTGGCGCTGGCGATTTTGATGAGTGGTCGGTCGGCGCTGCTGACAGGCGCGGCTGGTACCGGCAAAACGCACCTGCTGAATACTTTTATTGCACAGGCGCGTAACCAGGGTAAAAAGGTGTCGGTAACAGCGACGACGGGCTTGGCGGCGACGCATTTGGGCGGCAATACGATTCACAGTTGGAGCGGCATTGGCGTTAGCGATCACCTCGCGAACAACTTTTTTGATCGGCTGTCAAAAACGCGGCGTGAGGTGATTACTAAGACTGATGTGCTGGTGATTGACGAGATTTCCATGCTGCATGATTTCCGGTTGGATATGATTGACCGGGTACTGCGCGGTGTCCGGGAAAACGACCAGCCGTTTGGCGGTATTCAGCTGGTGATGAGTGGTGACTTTTTCCAATTACCGCCGATCAATCGTCCGGGCGAGCAGGACGGCGGCTTCGTGGTGTATTCGGAGGCGTGGCAGGAATTGCAACCGGGCTAACGC
>DAIQMM010000028.1:0-6876 GCA_036788915.1 Nanosynbacter sp.
AGAAAAAAAGCGATGTGAAAATATTAGAGCGATTTGGCGTTGATTTGACGCGTCGAGCTTCTGAGGGATTTTTGGATCCAGTGATTGGGCGTGAACAGGAGACGGAGCGGCTTATCACCGTACTTGGTCGTCGTAGCAAGAATAATCCAGCTCTCATCGGCGAGCCAGGAGTTGGAAAAACAGCGGTAGTTGAGGGGCTGGCACAGCGAATCGCAGATGGTCAAGTGCCGCAATTTTTGCTGGGCAAGCGGGTGTTTCAGCTGGATCTGACTTCGATGATTTCTGGCACGAAGTATCGTGGTCAGTTTGAGGAGCGGCTTCAAAAAGTCATCGCTGCCGTTAAGGCTCATCAAGAGATTATTCTGTTTATCGACGAGCTGCACGTACTGGTCGGTGCAGGTTCGGCTGAAGGGTCGATGGATGCTGCGAATGTATTGAAGCCAGCATTGGCGCGTGGCGAAGTGCGGGTGATTGGTGCGACAACTTTGGACGAGTATCGCAAGCACATTGAGAAGGACGCGGCACTTGGGCGACGATTTCAGGCGGTGATGGTTAATGAGCCTACGCCAGAAGATGCGGTTAAGATGCTTGGCGGCTTAAGTGAAAGGTTGGCTCAGCATCACCGTGTTGTTATTCCAGAGGCGACACTTGAAAAGGCGGTTGATTTAAGTCAGCGTTATATGTCGGAGCGATTTTTGCCAGACAAGGCGATTGACGTAATTGATGAGGCGGCATCTTTGCTGAAATCAAAGCTGTCGCCGCGGCGAACCTATAGAGACAAGCTAGCCGTGCAGATTAAGCGTTTGGCTGGAATGATCGATGCGGCGGTTGAGGCTGAGAATTATCAGCGAGCGGCTGAGTTGAAGGTGCAGATGCGACAGCTTGAGTTAAGGGCAAAAGAGCTGCCTGACGAGACCGAGTCTTTGCCAACGGTTACGCTTGATCATTTATACCAGGCAGTGTCGGCGATAACGACGATCCCGCTTAATAAATTATCTTCCAGCGAAGTGAATCAATTGTTGCGACTTGAAAAGTGTCTTGGCAAATATGTGCTGGGCCAAAATGAGGCGATCAGTCAGTTGGCACGTACGATTCGCCGCAATAAAGCTGGCTTAAGTCGTCAAGCGGGTCCACTTGGCTCATTTATCTTCCTTGGTCCGACTGGCGTTGGTAAGACCGAACTGGCGCGAGTGCTGGCTCGTGAGGTTTTTGGTGGCGACAATAATTTGATCAAGATTGACATGAGTGAGTTTGCGGAAAAGCATACCGTCAGTCGACTGGTTGGTGCTCCAGCTGGATATGTCGGTTATGATGATGGCGGTAAATTGACCGACCGTGTCCGTCGCCAACCGTACAGCGTGGTATTGTTTGATGAGATTGAAAAGGCACATCCAGATGTGTTAAATCTGCTACTGCAGCTTTTGGAAGACGGGCAATTGACTGACGCACATGGTCGAACGGTGAGTTTTCATAATACGATTATAATCTTAACGAGCAATGTCGGTGCTGATCAGATGATGCAAGATGGAGAGCTGGGCTTTTCTTCGCGTGCGACGGCACAGGAGAAATCAGAACATCGTCATGAGCGGAATACTCGTGCGGCAGTGAGGGAGCTGGAAATGCTGCTGCGTCCAGAATTGATCGGTCGATTTGACGATGTGATTATATTCCAGCCGCTTTCTCGGTCGGTGGTAGGTAAGATTTTTGATAATCTTATCAATGACGTGTCGAAGCTGGTTGAGAAGCAGGGAATGAGTCTGGTGGTTACGCCGCCATTGAAGCGTTGGCTGATTGATCAAGGTTTTGATGAGCAGCGTGGCGTTCGTGTTCTTCGACGCACGATTCAATCGCAACTTACCGATTTGCTGAGCGACGTTATTCTCTCTGGCAAGGCAGTTTCTGGCGACACGCTTCAGGCACGACTAGATAATAAAAAGGTGGTAATTGATGTCGATCATTCGTAGGCTAGGTAGTGGAATTGTTGCTGTTACGCTGATTGTGGCAGTTGGTGCGGCGTTTATTCACCGCCAGGATATTATTGATGAAATTGCCTTTCGCAGCTATCAGCCGACCTCAGAAATTAGGCGTATAGCTGAGCGTAGTGGCATGTCAGAAACTGGAAAGCGTTTCTTTTATTTGTCAAATCCGCAATTAAAATCCGCCGATGAGTTTAATGACGAGTGTCGCCGTGTAGAAAAGGCCAGTGCCATTTTGGGCTGTTACGATCAAGCGAAAAGCTCGATTTATATCTATAACGTCAAAAACGCAGAACTCGACGGCATTAAAGAAGTAACTGCTGCCCACGAAATGTTGCACGCGGCGTGGGTGAGGCTCAGTGAGAGTGAGAAAAATCGGCTAGAATCACTTCTGGAGCGGGCGTATCAAAAAAATAAGAATGAAAAGCTCGCTAAGCGAATGAGTTATTATGATCGGGCTCAGCCTGGTTCGCGAACGAATGAGCTGCATTCAATTTTAGGTACTGAGTTTGCCGATGTTGGCGATGAGCTTGAGCAGCATTATAAACGCTATTTTACTAATCGAGTAGCCGTCGTCTCTCTCCATAATAATTACCAGCAAAAGTTTGACCGTGCGGAGCAGGAAGCCGAGAGCTTGCATAATGATTTGGCGGAGCGAAAGTCAGCGATTGATAATGAAATGAATGGTTATGTTTCAGAACTGGCTCAGTATAATCAACAAGTATCGTCTTTCAATCAGCGAGCAGCGAACGGCGACTTTCCGTCTCAGCAGTCATTCCAGCGTGAGCGGACCGAGTTACAGCAACAATTGGCTGATTTGAAGCGGCGAAGAGAATTGCTGAATGGTCAGATTGACCGTTATAATGCTGATGTGAAGCGGCTGCAGCAGCTTGGTGTTAAGATTGAGGAGCTGCAAAATAGTCTTGATAGTGTCAAGGAGGCTGGGTGATGGCGAAGTCGCGTAGTCAATTTATCTGTCAGCAGTGTGCTGCGACTTATCCAAAGTGGGCTGGCAAGTGTGAAAACTGTGGCGAATGGAACTCGCTATTAGAGCAAGTCGCGGCCGAGACTGGTGCGAATGCTGTGGCTCGTAGTGCTGGCAAGGGCGTGGCTCTGAAAGGGGTGAAGTTGAATGAGGCTGCGGCTGATGTGGCGGTGGATCGTTTGTCGACTGGAATTGGCGATCTTGACGTGGTGCTGGGTGGTGGATTTTTGCCAGGAGGAGTGGTACTGGTGGCGGGTCAGCCAGGAATTGGCAAGAGTACTTTGCTGGCTCAGATTTCGGCTTTTGTCGGTCGTGATAAAAAAGTTTTGTACGTCAGTGGCGAGGAGTCAGTGTCTCAGGTGAAGTTGCGGGCTGAGCGGCTGGGTGCGGCTAATGCGAAGGGTTTACAGCTGGCATCGTCAAATAGTGCTGAAGATATTGCCGCATCTATTCAGACTGGACAATATGATCTAGTGGTTGTAGACTCTATTCAGACTCTATCCTTGTCGGATATCAGCTCAGCACCAGGTTCTGTTTCGCAAATCACTAATTCGTCTAATGTCATCATTCGTGCTGCCAAGGCGGCGAATACGGCCGTGATCTTGGTCGGTCATGTTACCAAGGAGGGGTCGATTGCTGGGCCGAAAGTCCTGGAGCATCTGGTGGATGTGGTTTTGCAGTTTGAAGGTGATCGCTACGGCGGTTTTCGTGTGGTGCGGGCACAGAAAAATCGTTACGGCTCAACGTCCGAGGCGGCAATATTTGAAATGCATGATGAGGGGCTGAGGGTTGTTGAAAATCCGTCAGCCGCACTGTTGGCGGAGCGGCAAAATCTTGACGGCTCCATCGTGCTGGCGACCATGGAGGGGGCTCGGCCGCTACTGGTGGAGATCCAGGCGTTGGTTAATCCGACTAGCTTTGGCTATCCAAAACGTACTGCCAGCGGCTTTGACTTGAACCGATTAAACCTGCTCATCGCTGTGCTGGAAAAACGCACCAAGCTGACGCTGAGCGACAAAGATATTTTTGTCAATGTGGTCGGCGGTTTGAAGTTGAGTGATCCAGCAGCTGACTTGGCGGTGGTCATGGCCATCGCTAGTGCATCGGCTGGCCGAACGTTGAGTGACGGTGCGGTAGTGTTCGGCGAGGTTGGTTTGGGTGGCGAGGTGCGGTCGGCGACCCAGTGGCATGCTCGGATTAAGGAGGCGAAAAAGCTAGGCTTTACGTTTGCGATTGCACCAAAGACTCATAAAAATAATTTCGTACACGGAGTAACAGATCTGCGACAAGCACTGATCGACTATTTACAATAAATAAGAAAAGAAGGAAGTATGAATAATAACGCAATTGAACTACTAATTATTATTATGCTACTGGCTATCATGGCGGAGATTTATCTATTAATGAAGCCGCGGCGAAACGTTGAACTCGGCGGCGGTCCAGCTATGCTGGTCGACACCTCGGTTTTGATGGACGGTCGAGTTGTCGATTTGGCGAAGACTGGTTTTTTGCTCGGGCAAGTAGTCGTTCCGCGTAGTGTTTTGAGCGAATTGCAGCTATTGGCTGATGGCTCTGATCACGCAAAACGTGAGCGGGCGAGATTTGGCATGGATGCTATGAAAGAGTTGAAGGACGTACTTGGCTCCTCGTTTACGCTACTGGACGACGCAAGGCGTATTCCTGAGGGTGTGGATAATCGCTTATTGCAGCTAGCTCGTCAAACTGGTGCGGCAATTTTGACAATTGACTATAACCTTAATAAAGTCGCTCAAGTGGAAGGTATCCAGATTTTAAATATTAATGAGCTGGCGAAGAGTCTGCGGATGAGTTACTTGCCAGGTGATGAGATATCACTGGAGTTGACGCAGAAGGGGCAGGACAGTCATCAGGCGATCGGTCATCTAAAGGACGGAACTATGGTGGTGGTCGAGCAGGCGAAGAAGTTTATCGGCCAAACCAAAAAAGTTGAAATTATTAGAAACCTGCAGACTGACGCTGGCAAGATGATGTTTGCGAAGATTGTTATTGAGGCGAATAATGAAACGCCGAAGCAATCTTCTCCAGCTGCACCAACAAAACAACGCTCGGTTGGCCGACGACCGCAGACGAAAGCTGGCGAAAAAGCAGCTAGCGTTCAGCAAGAAAAGAAGCCAGCTCCGCGTCGTAATCAGTCGCGTGCGGTCACTAGTGAGGGCGAGAAGATAGAACAGAAGAAGAGGCAATCAACGACTGTCAAGCCCCAGACACGTTCTCGGCGACCAAAAACATCAGCCCAGCACGAGGCTGAGCTGATTCGATTGGCGAATGATCAATAAGTTTACTATTTTGATGTGAAAGTCGCCTCTTTGCTGGTGGCGTAGTAAGCTGAATCTCGAACTGTGACAGTGGCTCGGTGTGAACCAGTGGTTGTCAGCTCAACTGTTGCACTTTCTGACCCGTTGGACGAAATCGAGCCACTCTTTATCACCTGTCCATCAACAGCGATTTCAATTGACGCTAGGGTATGCGTGCCGCCGCTAACGCTGGCAGTGATGGTGTATTTACTGCCGTTGCTACTGAGAGAGATGGCGTTGACTTGTGGTTTACTGTCGCTACATTGGTGAATGTCGTCGTCGCTTGTTGCGTCATAGCCAGCTGGCGCAGAGATTGTCTCTTTTTTGGTGATAGGATCAACGGTCTTTGTAACTTCAACTTCTTCTTTAGCTTCGTCTGGCGTACAAGAGGTAGCCTTTTTCTTCGACACCTTGTCAAAGGTCATTTTTTGCGAAGATTCACTCTGTTTTTTGTTCCACCAAGATGGGTAAAGCTCATTATTAACCCTCTGGATACCGTTTGGCTGCTTGAACCAGTCGTTTGGCTTCCATTTATTTTCCTTGGCGTAGACTTCTGTGTGAGCGAATGACATCACTTTTCGGACAACTGGCATACCGAGAGCTGAGTTTGAGGTCCTGATCACGCTGGTGTCGGAGTTACCCAGCCACATGCCCATTGTTAATGCTGGGCTGTAATTCATAATCCAGATGTCTTTTGCTTGTCCACCCTTGTCTGTCGTTCCAGTCTTTGCTGCAGTTCTCACCCCTGGCACAGACAATGCACCGTGACCATGCAGCCCAGCGGCAGCTGAAGCGTCGCCAAGAATGTCGTTGATAATGTAGGTAACTTGCGGGTCGGTAACTTTCTTGGAATTGTCTTTCCATTTTTTCAATGTTTCGCCCTGAGAGTTAGCTGCTTCGAGTACGTTACTGGTTGGTTGCAATGTACCCATTCGGGCGAATGTTCCATAGGCGTTGACTAGCTCTGTCTGCTTGTTGCCGCATGCACCGATGGCGGCAGATAGTCCATAGCCTCCAGCTGCCTCTTCTTGCTGACAGTAACTGGTGTTGCCCATACTGCGAATAAAGCTGACGGTTGGCTCAGCCTGACCATTTCCTGCGACGTACATAGCCTTGACAGCTGGAACGTTGCGGGACAAGGCAAGTGATCGGCGAATGCTGATGCTGCCCATAAACTTGTTGTCGTGGTTTCGTAGCTGAGCACCATAGACTTTATCAATATTCTCATCGCTTAATACAGAGCCGCTACCGTAGTTCTGCTGATTACTGCCGCGGTTTTCAAACAGTTTAGCGTAGTCAAAGGCCTTGATGGTCGATCCTGGCTGGATGAAACCAGTAGCGGCGTTGTCTTGTCCGAATCCTGGATAATTAAAGTCGCGGCTACCGACCAGGGCAACGATTTGCCCAGTCTGTACGTCTTCCAGTGTGGCTGCACCGTTGCTAATATTGTAGGCTTTAGGTACGCCAGTCTCGAAGAAGGCTTTCATCTCATTCTCTAGTTTTTCCTGAATTCGCCAGTCTAGAGTAGTTTTCACCGTCAAGCCACCACGTCCAACAACTGCTGCCCCAAGCTCGCTAACGC
>DAIQMM010000029.1:0-6754 GCA_036788915.1 Nanosynbacter sp.
GCGTTAGCCCAGAGTTTGGAATAAACTCCTGCAAGACAAACCGTTTGTCTGGGTACTGCTTTTGGATATCGCTAACCTCTGCGACCGACTCAACTAAAAAATTCAAACGACCCTTTGATCCTTCATTATCTTTCATAATTGCCTTTCCACCAAACTCTGGAAAGCGTCGGATCATTTCATCTATATTGCCGTAAAAGGTGTGTGGCCAATTTTTAACACCATTGAACCATAATAAAAATTGCGTACTCATTTTGTTGTCCAGCATTAGCCGATTCAAATACTCGTCTGTGTAACGAACGCCAAAATACTCACAGTACTGCACAATAGCCTGAGCCTCATTCGCCATCTTACCAATATGACGAATGACAACCAAGTCAAAATCACGAAGGTCAAACTTCTTCTGAGGGTGGTAGATATTAATCACACGTGTACTTAACTCAAAAAATAGCTCAGATATTTCACAGTGCTCAATCTCAACGCTCTCACCAATGCTATTTTGTACGCGATCAGCAAAACCTCCAGCCTTATCTTTAGATTCTTTGCTCACCGCCCGTGCTATCAATAGGATTCTCTTTTTATTCTTCACTTATAGGATACCTTTCTGTAGCTTCTTAATAAATATATGGTTATTACATATCGTAGGACATATGGTCTGGATTTGTTGGATCATAACGCACGCTAAGAATATGACGCAATTTTTCTAGCCTTTCTTCTTCTGGAAGCTGAGCGATATCATTCAACCAACCAGCGGCTTTTTGTGCACCCACAAAATATGCACTATCGCGCGTATCAATTGCACCACCGCGACGCGTACGATGGACCTGACGTTGAGCATTTGAGCGAGCCTTATCGATATCTACCGTGCCCCCACTTTGCTCCATCAACAACACTTCACGCCGCCAAAGAATTTCGAATGTCTCACGATAATTGCGAGGTTTGCCGCCTCTGTCTACACCTGCCTGCAAACCAATTGACAAGTAGTATTGCTTGCCAGGAACTCGTTTTTGACCGGTAATAACCTGCTCCAGACATGTCGCCAGGCCTTCTTCAAAATCTAGCCCGCCAGGACCTTTTCCTCGACCTCCATGAACTACCGCCTCGTGAAATGCAACGCCTATGGCGGCTAGCTCACTAGGAAAATCTGCTCGATTCTCACCATAATACACTGTTTTCTCACGAATATCTGTATGTGCCGACTTGCCCGAATCCAGATTCACCTTCCATTCTTCTGGCAGTCCTGCCGCCCGTATTACTGCTTTACAGACATTAACAGCCTCGCCCACTGGCACTGGTTTTTCGGACGCCTTATCAATCATGAAACCAATCTCTGGATATACACTTCTTAAATCATCATGAATAATTTTCATAGTTTCGTCACTTAGCCCAAGCACCTCATAACTGCCGCCATCAATAGGCTGCTTCTCAAGAAGACAAAGTAGCTCAGTCGCCTCCTTACGCTGTGAACCTTTAGACAAATCAACCAACTCGTTTACAATCGCAGCAAAAGCCGGTTTATCGACACCCCCCATGATGTCAAGCGACAACTCTGAAGCCAAGCGACGATGTTCATCAAAATCAGATACCGCTACCGATCCAATAGCCAACATCAACTCTTCATAGCGAAACAGTTCGCCCATCTTACGAATAACTTTATCTATCAACTCTTCATGCTCCCGTGACCTATCTTCTGGCAGAGTTTTAGTCATCTCATCTAACAGATCTTCATAAAACTTAGTAGTATCTTCGATCGTCGCCAGATCATGTCGCCCGTCCATCATACGAGACGGCTCGATCAAGTTTGGATTATTGAGAAACTCGCTAACTCTCTTCTGACGTTCAGCAGGAATAGTATTCGGATTAAGGTAATGCTGGTAACCAGGTGTTTTCGTAAAAGAACTATCATTAAACTCCTGCAATCTACTATTCAACGAATTAGCTTCCATAGCTCTAAATTATAGCACAAAATCTACTTTTTTGCAACCTTTTTCTGCCTACTCCTCTGCCCCCTGGCCACCACAACTACCACTGCCGCAATGATCGATAATCCAGCCAAAATAGCCAGTGCGTAAGCATAACCCGACAGCAGATAGATTAAGGCTAGTGTCACACAACTAGCACCCCAAATAGTAATTAGCCGCCTACCAAGCACCAAGCCGATGATAACCATCAGCGAATGCTCAATCAGGAACAATATCTCCATGGCATTATCTCCCGCCAATGCCAAAACAAGAGTCGATAAACTAAACGTAGCGAGTGCCAGCACCAAATGAGCGATAGTAGATGCCTGAGCATACCCCAGCCAACGCCAAGACATCACCGCTCCCGAAAGAATTGCTGCCGACCACAGATATGGCACCACTATGTCGTGAACAGGCGCAATTAGCATATGAATAGCAAATAAAATACCGCACAGTACCAAAAGGATGCCCGAATCGAAGTGCAAAATATTCTTCTTCGGCAACCCCTCGGCTATTAGAGCACTGCCATTGACTATCCACGCCAAGGTTACCAATAGCACCGCCTCCGTCGCAACGCTGGCCGGCATAGCCATCAGCAGTAAAAGCATCGACCAGCCAATGGCGTTCCAAAATGATGCATAATACCAAGCAGTCGACAACTTCCTGGCTCGCATAACCACAGCGGCGCCGTAGAACACCGCAAAGATAATCAGCGAAACGATCGACATGAACTCAAGCTGAACGCCGAGCCATTGTGCAGTTAAGTAGAACAACAATACCAAACTTGGATGTGCCAATATTGCCATCGGCCGCCAATCCCGTTTGGCATACACTGCCATGTACAGTGCTGCGACAGCCGCCAGCCAGCCCAAGATTTTGAACGACAATTCATATGTCGTCGACAGATTTATCATCGGTAATATCACTGCTGGTACCGTGGCAGCCAGCAGCGTCATATCGCTGACAGTTGATGCTCGCTTATTCATCGATAGTAACCAATACACTACCCCAAAGCCGACAAACGTCGCCCAAGCAGTGATGGTGAAATTGTCGCTTAGCGGCACATTCAACCAATGTAAGAACAGCGGCACCAAAGTAATCGTCGCCAAGTATGCTCCGCCCAGATAGCCATCTTCACGCCGCCGATAAAACGCATAATACAATAGTGCTACCAACGGTAGCCAAACTGCTGGATGAATAGACGAAAGGACGATTAGACCAGCCGCTCCAATAGCAGAATATAGCAACAATTCGCGACATTTAACCGCCGCCTCTTTGCGGTAATTGTATAGCCACTCTACCAATAGCAGCAACGACAAACCGTTCAACCACGCCATCAAAATGGCAAGCTCTTCGCCAGCCAGCTTGAAATACGAAGCCAATAATAGTGCTATCAGAAGCAGAAAAGCATGAATGCCAATCACTAAACCGTAGGCTTTCTCGCGCCACACAGCGATAATCATGATGATAGCGGCAATCGCCACCGAATTTGACAGATACAGCAAACCTTCTTCTGCTGGATAAGCAGCCAAGAAAACTGTCGCAATAAACACCGTCATTAATAACCAAGCGGCCGCAGCACCATACACTAATATTGCTTGACTTTTGGTAATATTTGGACGTTTCAAAACCAGTAATCGACAAACAACTGGCAGCAAGGCCATAACCATAAAGATAGAATGCTGTACGTGTAAAGCTGTTACGAAGTCGAGATCAAATAGCCTGATACCAGCTGGTACTAATAAAATTCCAGCTATCACTACCATGACACCAAAACGGGCACGGCGCAGCAATGAAAGTGCCACAAAAGTCGCTACCGAAACCATACTTAGTAAGGCAAAGGAGATTATATTTCTCAGTGGGATTTCGACACTAGCTATAACCGAGAAAGCGACCAGCGAAGCAACAAAACTAATCCACAATACTATTTCGTGCTGCTTGTCGGGCTGCTTTTGGACATACATCGACCAGATAGACCAAACCATATTACCAAGTGCCGCTACACCCAGTGCTACACCCATAACCAGCCTGTCGTTATTTGATAGGTACAGCGCAAAACTAGCAGTCATCGCCATTAGCAATATCCTCGCCGTTGTCAATTCATAAGTACGCATCTTTTTTGATTTCTCGACGAGAGCCACAGTAAAATAATAAGTAACGCTGGTAAGCAGCAACACGCTGATATCAAGCGTGCCCATATATGCCGATGAGCTAAGAGCGATAAACAAGGTCACTGGTACAATAAATGGATTGATGAGCGTCAACGGCTCGGTGAATTGGCGCGGAAAACTATTAGAAAAATACGCAGCCAAAGTCATCAGGCATCCAAACAATAGCACCGCAGCATAATACCACACCAACTGAGCATGAATAACAGCCGGCAAGCTAGTGGTCATTGTAAACATCGACAGCAGCGAAATATAGGCGAGCGGCTGGCTATTGAGCCTGACCGTAGCATCAACGCATAAGAAAGTGCCGATGAAGGAAGTGGCAAGCCAACACAGTGCCGGATCAATCCCCAAAAGCAAATGCATGCTCCAGCCGCCAATTGACACAGCGGCCAGTGCCGTACCGATAAACGCCGTCGAGGCTGGCTTTAAAATCGGCAATCGGGCATACAACACCTGGCCAGTGGCATAATAGACAAAAATAAACAACCACACCAAAATGAACCTGAGCTGCGCCGAAAGCTCAATCGTTTGTGCCAGCAGCAATATGCCAGCGGTCAATAACAATGACGCGGTATATAGTGCCACGTTGATGGTGGTTTGACGATTTTTCTCTTTTTCTTTGTTGCTAACTGACGGTACTCGCTCAGAGATTTTCACCTCTTTGGCGGGAATATTCACACTTTCCTCAATTGGTGCAGCATCGGTAGGCGACACAACATCAGGTTCTTCCTCTTCGCCACCAATTAGCACAAGGCCACTAGACTGCGGAACCGCTTTTTGGTTCTCGGTAATAAGTTTCGCTTGATTATCGCTGCCTTCAATTCTGGCACGACCAGCCTGTGCATCACGCACACCATCCCAATAGCCACGCTGATAATCTTCAGAGACACGAAGAGATCGGTTGTTGCTCATCTGTAACAACTTGACCGCCAAGACGACCATCAATATTAGAAAAATCAATTCCATATCTAATTCCCCTTATGCTATTTTCAGTATAGCATGGAGAAAACTTTTCGTGGAAAAATTCGCTACGAGAATAGCCCTCGTTTTTTCGCCCCGTCAAATTGCTCCAAAAGCTCGCGCTGCTTTTTGGTTAACTTGGTCGGCGTATCGACAATAACACCAACAATGTGTGGACCACGCGAATCATTCCTGAGATGCGGCACGCCATGTCCCGACAACTTAAAGTCAGTACCAGACTGCGTACCAGCTGGGATCTTCATTCGCACCACGCCATCAACCGTTTCGACATCAATTTCCGTACCCAGTGCCGCATCAACCATCGAAATATGCTCTTCCGAAAGGATTATATCGCCCTCGCGAGTAAACTTTTTGTGAGCTTTAACCCGAACATTAACGTAAAGATCACCCTTGCTACCACCCTGAACAGCCTCACCACGTTCACGGAGACGAATCGTAGCACCGTCGTCGATACCAGCGGGAATCTTGACAGTGATGCTCTGATTGCGACGTGCCGTTCCTTTACCATTACAAACTGAGCAATTTTTCTCGGGCGTTTTACCGCGACCATGACAGGTCGGACAAGTAACCGCCTGCTGAATCTGCCCAAAAATTGAATTCATCACCCGCATTTGTTGACCAGCACCCTTACAATCTTCACAAGTTCTCAAACTATGCCCAGGCTCGACACCATCGCCATGACAATGTTCGCACTCATCATTAAGCGTTAGCGAAATAGTTTTCTCAGTACCGAACACGGCATCTTCAAAACTAAGTGTGATGCTCGTCTCGACATCTCGCCCACGTCGCGGACCACCCTGAGATCCAGCACCGCCGAAGAACTGACTGAAAATATCGCCAAAACCGCCACCAAAATCAAAGTTAATATTTTCAGCACCACCGAAACCACCAAACCCCTCAAACGGATTACCACTAAAGCCACCACCAGCCGCACCGCCAACACCAGCATGGCCAAATTGGTCGTAACGCTGGCGTTTTTGCTTGTCTTTCAAGACTTCGTACGCCTCATTGACCTCTTTAAACTTTTCCTCATCGCCACCCTCTTTGTCAGGATGATACTTGACCGCAGCCTTGCGAAAGGCCTTCTTAATCTCATCTTCTGAGGCCGACCTTGACACGCCTAAAACTTCATAATAATCGCGTTTGCTCATATATTCTATGATAGCAAATTGGCACTCACGACGCAAGAGTGCTAATTGGACTGATCTATAAAAATACTGCAGCCTGCGGATTGCTGCAGTATTTTACATATTTACGGGCGACGATTACTTCTCGTCAACCACCTCGCCTTCGACTGGCTCGTCTTTGTCAGACTTTTTATCGTCCTTCGACTCATCAGCCTTGTTGTCCTCAGCGGCTTGCTGGTACATTTTGGCACCGATTGGCATGATGGCATCCTGCAGTGCTTTGGCTGCTGCCTCCAGCTCGTCTTTGTCGTCAGCGTCTTTGTGCTTTTCCGCTTCCTTAACCGCTTCATCAATCGCCTTCTTGTCGTCATCAGAAATCTTGTCCTTGAACTCATCCGGCATTTTCTTTGCCTGATAGATGGCGTTTTCTAGCTGGTTTTTAGCGTCAACGGTCTCGCGCTTTTTCTTGTCCTCGTCAGCGTGCATCTCAGCTTCTTTCTGGGCTTTTTGCTAACGC